>CABUTS010000029.1 GCA_902494515.1 uncultured Muribaculaceae bacterium
ATTAAGGCGGCCATAGCACGGGGGCTCCACCTCTTCCCATTCCGAACAGAGAAGTTAAACCCCGCCGCGCCGATGGTACTGCGAAAGTGGGAGAGTAGGTAACCGCCCCCTATCCGACCCCTTAAGGTCACCCCTCCGAACCCGAGAGACCCCGTCTCCCGGGTTCGTTGCGTCTATACCCCCCGCTCTCTACCCCTCCCATCCTTCCTCATTCCCTCTTTCACTTTTTCCCGTTTCCCCTCCCTTCCCCGAAGCTCGCGTGGCCTTCGCTAAAACCCGGCTGGCCTTCGCTGAATCCCAGACAGGCCTTCGCTGAAGCTCGGCGCACGGACAAAAATTTTACCATAACTTGATGGCAATCAGCTTTTTGCAGGTTTTTGGAGGGGTAATCTCTGAACTAAGGTGGCTTTTTGTGGTCAACATTCGTACGAAGCCGCCGTTTAGGGGGGAGGGAGGGGAGGCTGGGAGGGGAGGCTGGGAGGGAGGCTGGGGTTATTTGAGGATGCCGGAGGAGGCGGAGCCGGAGACGCTTGGCTCGTTGTCGCGTGTCACTTTCTTGCCGAATCCGAAGGTATAGGTGGCTGTTATTCGTAAAAGGGCATGACTCTGGCCGTCATAGGCCTGCTCGGTGGTGTCGTAGTATTTGCTGCGCATTCTTACGATGTCGCCTCGCCAGTGCCAGCGGGTCATGTTCATGATAATGGCCTGGATGTTCCAGTAGCTGTTTGACCATCCCGCGGTTATATACCAGTCGTTTTTTGTTTTTGTCCAGTTGCCGTTGATTGCCTGGTCGGGACGTCCGTTATCCGAGATATATGTCAGTGCGAAATGCCAGTTGTTGAGGTAATATCGCGCGCGGGCATGCCAGCTGACTTGTGAGTGGTTGATGTTGTAAGGTTTGCCGTTGTGGTTGAAGGTATAAGTTGCCTGAGCGTCGAACACAAGAGTCCGGTCAAGGAATCTCACAGTGGCGTTAGCGCCGATGCTGCTGTTGGAGTATTTACCCATCGGTTGCCTGATGGTGCGTAGAATTCCGGTGGAGGACGCTTCGTAGTCATAGACATATCGGTCGCCGGCAATGTAGGTTGTAGCAAAAGCCCCTACGTTGTAGTTGTTGTTGGGGAACCAGTTGTAGAATATGCCTAAGTCGTATGCCTTGTCAGGCACCAGTGCCGGATTTCCGGTGTAGCTCAACAGGGGAGTGGCGCTGATTACGTTTTCGCTTTTGAAGCTCGGGTCGGGAGCCCAGGTGCTGTAATGGAAAACCGTGGAAAGCGAATGTTTCTTGTTCATGCTGTACTGTAAAGACAGGTCAAACCAGGGGTTGGAGGGCTTGTCATATATATCGCTGAACTGCAACCGGTCCCAGTCCCAGCCGAATCCGGTGGCACACCGGAGATCTCCTATCGTGACACTGTAATTTATGCCCGCGCCGAGGCGTGAGGTCTTTGCTCTGTCAAACGATTCAACCGAACCGGAGTATCGCGTGCGGTTGTGCTCGTAATTGCCTCTTACAAAGCCAAGTATCTGCCCGAATCCGTCAAAGTTATGCGTAAATTTCAGTTCGGCTTTAAACTGGTTGGTATTGTCCGACGCATTATTAAAAATTGGATTAAAACCTTTTTCGAGATATGATGAGTTCTGTTCGGTGTGAGAAAACTTATATGTAGGGGTAAACGTCAGTGTGTTGCCGTAGGGTAAGGCGAGGAAATAGTAACCGCTGTAAGAGATAAACTTAGAGAAATTTTTCGTGGTTGAACTATATTCGGATGTCGGATACGCGTTGCCTGAGTATCGCACCTTCCCGTTCTGAACAGTGATCGGCTGACGGTCAAGATTGCTGTTAATCAATGTCGAGGCCTGCACTTTGTCGGAGTTGTAGGTCGCCTTGAATATCAGATAGTAGTTGTTGCGATGACGTTTAGATGATTCCAGTTCAGAAAAACGGTTGAATTGTTTCACACTTCCGTCGTCCTGAGGCAAACGGAAGGTCTCAGACATATTCTGCCCGATGTGTGAAGTGCCGTTGTCATACGTCGAACCCACAAGGTCGTATGTCATGCGCTTGTATTGCATACGCACATTGCCGATCATCTGTTCCTGATGCCCGTTAAGAAAAGTTCCTAAGCCATAGGCTTTTGCATAGCCGCCATATTCATACCTCGCCATCACGAAGTTGACAACATAAGGATTGCCTTGCAGTCTGGGGTCGGAGGGATACTCATAATATTCCACACGCCTGACATCGTCGATGCGCATGGCTTTCAGATCGTCGGCGTTTGCCGGAAGGTAGTCAATAAACACGGTTACCGGGCCGCCGGCATTAGTGGTGATTCCACCTGAAAGCGAAACTTTCAACTGCGGTATTCCGATATGATCTATCAGATCGGCGCCTGTCTGCGAGGCGTTTTTCTGGCGGGATGTGGGGATAAACACAGTCTTGTCGGAATACACGGTTGCCAGCTCCCCTTCCACATTCACCTGCTGTAACGGAGTCGCATTTATAGGCATAACGATATAACCGAGATTAAATCCGTCGCTCCGGCGGTAGGTTGTCTTGTAGCCTATGCAGCTGAGCTTCGTAATTACGCCGCGGCGGTCGCAGGGAATTGAAAAGCGACCGTAAGCATCGGCGATACCATAGGTGATGACTGATGAATCTGACGGGGCAAGGAGCATAACGGTTGCGGCGGCAACCGGTTCGCGGTCATCACCGACGGCGGTACCGGTGTAAACGAACTTGCCGTGCTGCAGCGCTTCGATATAGTAATCATTGCCTTTCCTGATCACGGAGACAGGGTTGAGACCGATTGCCGTGCGCAAGGCATCGTAGGCGTTGTCGGTGTGGACAACAGCTGAAGTGCGGTAATTGCCGAGTTCCTTGTAGATAAAGGAAATATTGATGTCGGGATGGTCTTTGCTGATTCTTACAATTGCCTCAGAGACAGGGGTTTCGTGGAATGTGTAGTCGAATTTATAGGCACTGGCTGAAAAGGAAGTCATTACAGCCAAGATAAAAGTCAGGGCAGTTTTCATCTTTTCAGTCAATGATGAGGGTCCGGTCTGTTCGGGTGATGTTGATCTGCTCGAATGTGTTGAGCTGGCCGATTACATCGTCGAGTGGAAGTGCCGGGTCGAATTTATAATAAAGATGTAGAGAAGCGACCTCCTCGGTGTTGAATTTCACTTCAACACCGTAGTGGTCGGCAACGGCTTTCATAATGTTTTCGAGGGTTTCATCCTCAAATATTATCGGGGTCAAATCAACTTTTACGGTGTCGGCTGTTGCTGCGATGCTATCTCCAACAGTAGATGTGGCGGCGACTGTTGGGTGAACTTCGGCTTGAGGCTCGGCGTTGCGTTCTGATATTGTGGCTGTTATGGCAATTCCGGCGGCCAGCGCTGCAAGAGAAGTAAAGATGATTGCGGCAATAGAGGCGGCACGGCTGCCGAACCATGCAAAGAAATCGGCTTGCCGCTCTGCCTTAGCAGAGACTTTGCGATGAGGACTTAAGGTATGTTTCCGGGTAAAAGCCACCCATTCGGCTTCAACATCCGGTTCCTTGCCGACTTCCACGGCGGCATCGGCCTTGCAGAGCAGATTGTAGATTTCTCTGGTCTCTTTATCGGAAAGAATAGACTCCAGTTGCTCAGTTGAATAGCTTTCGGGATGCTCGATGATATTGAGCACAAGGTCGTATTTATCCATTTTCGTTGAGCTTTTTGCGGATTATTACATGTGCATGATTCAGATGACGATATACGGCGGTTTCGCTGATTCCCATGGTTTCTGCGATCCGGGCGAACTTCATTCCTTCGGCGAATCTCAGTTCCATAATCCGGCGGGCCTGTGGGGAAATGTCATTGCGGATAAGGTCATACACTTTTGCGATGGTCTCATCATTCGGCCACTCCTCGGAGGCATATTCCTCATCGTCGAGGAAATAACGGTTGATAATGCGCTGATGAATCCCGCAGTCGCGGATATGGTTCAGACAGCGGTTGCGCACCGCTTTCAGAAGGTAACCGCCGGAAACGGTTGAATCCGGGTTGCCGTAGAGCAGCGATGCAAACACATCATGGACGATATCGCGCGCGAGATCATCGTCGTGCAGAAGTGCCACGGCCAACCGGTACATCTGCGCGTAATGTGCTTTGAAAAGCTGCTCTATGTCGTTTCTGTCTGTCATACGCTATAAAGACACACAACTCATTGAAAACTCAACCCTGAAAGCAAAAAAATTGTGGTTCGTTTCATCTCCGAGAACAAATCCGGCCACAAAATTACCTAAAATCGAGCTATTATGATTGGTGTGATTTACATTAAAATTTATTTAGGCGATTTTTTGAAAATTATTGTTTAGTTAATCCACAAAATACAAAGATAAACAGTATCTTTGTGAAATCAAATTTCTAATTTTCGACCATGAATTTTTCGAGCAAAAAATCTAATAATATGAGCATGGATGCGGATAAAACGGTTAGCTATAGCGCTGCATTAAGAGGGACTGATGTAAAGGCAGTTAAGACTGAAAAGACAGTTAAGGCTGGTGCAACAGCTAAAAAGGCTGCGAAGGCAGGGCAGAAAGAGAGGAAGACCGGGAAGAAAGCCGGGAGGAAGGCCGGAAAGGTTGTTCCTAAAGTGCCGTTGTTTGTTAAGCCGGTGGGCATGACTCTGGAGGAATGGCAGGTGGCGCTCCGGCGGCAGGCTGCTTCCCAGACGCCGATGTCGATTAAGAGCAGACTTGGTGAGCTGAATGTTTATGATGTGGAGAATTATGCTACACGAAGTTTTTATAAGGTCGTTTACAAGGGGATTGGAAGTAGATGGAATTATTGCTCATGTATGGACTTCCGAACTAATCAGCTCGGCACATGCAAGCATATCGAGGGTGTGAGAATGTGGATGGAGGAAAATCATAAACGACCTTCCAGGAGTTTGCCATCTTATTCATCCGTTTATATGTCGTATCGCAGGGAGCCTGCGCTGTGTCTGCGAATCGGGATGGATCATGCTCAGGAAATTCAGCAGCTTGCCGAGCCTGCATTTGACAGCGAAGGCCGGTTTCGTCCGGGCAAATTCATGGAAGCGTTGGATTTCATCGTTAAGGCAAAAGAGCTTGACAACACATTCCGTTGCTATTCCGATGCTTTGGCTTTTATCAGTGGCCATCTTGACTCCGAACGGCGTCGGAAGGTCCTTGAAAGGTTGGATGACAGCGTCTTGGATAAACTGCTCAAGACCAGACTTTACCCCTATCAGAAAGAAGGAATCCGTTTTGCATTCGGCGCCGGCCGGTGTATTATTGCGGATGAAATGGGTTTAGGTAAGACTGTTCAGGCCATCGGGACAGCTGAGCTTTTTGCGAAACAGGGGTACGTACGGTCAGTGCTCATCGTGTGCCCGACTTCGCTTAAATATCAGTGGAAGAGGGAGATAGAAAAATTCACTGACTCCACGGTCACAGTTATCGAGGGCTCATTTCTCAAGCGCCGAGAACTGTATCGCGTAGATTCGCTCTATAAAATCGTGTCCTACAATGCCATGTGCAACGATGTCAATGCAATGAAGACATTATCCACCGATATGCTCATCATGGACGAAGTTCAGCGCCTGAAAAACTGGGACACCAAAATATCGCGGGCCGCCCGCCGGATTAAATCGGAGTTTTCAGTTGTGCTCTCGGGAACGCCGCTGGAGAACAAACTGCAGGAGCTTTATTCAATCATGCAGTTTGTCGACCAGTATCGCCTCGGGCCGTATTACAGATTCATGGACAATTCTGCCATCCGCTCCGACACGGGCAAAGTTCTTGGTTACAAGAACCTTAACCAAATCGGCGAGCGACTGAAACCGGTTATGTTGCGGCGGCGCAAAGTTGATGTGGCGTTGCAGCTGCCTGATAGAATCGATCAGAACATCTTTGTGCCGATGACCAAGGAACAGATGGCTGTACACAACGACTACCAATTTTCAGTTGCGCAAATCGTGGCAAAGTGGAACCGGTTCAAGTTCCTCAGTGAATCGGACCGTATGCGTATGATGCTGATGCTCAGTCAAATGCGCATGGTCTGTGACAGCACTTATATTCTTGATCAGAAGTCGCGTCATGATACGAAAATTGCTGAGGTTGTTAACATCCTCGACAGTGTGCTTTCGGAAGAGGGCACCAAAGTTGTGATTTTCAGCCAGTGGGAACGCATGACACGCCTGATTTGCGCCGAGCTGGACAATATGGGAATCAAGTATGAGTACCTTCATGGCGGTGTTCCATCGGCAAAACGCAAGGCTCTTATAGACAACTTTTCAGATGACCCTGAAAGTCGTGTATTCATCTCTACGGACGCCGGCAGCACGGGTCTCAACCTTCAGGTTGCTTCTGTGATGATCAACATGGACCTTCCCTGGAATCCCGCAGTGCTCGAGCAGCGGATTGCCCGAATACATCGCATCGGTCAGCGTCGCAACATTCAGGTTATCAATCTTGTAGCCCGTGGTACAATCGAAGAACGGATGCTGGGAACCCTGAAATTCAAGACCGCACTATCCCGGGGAATTCTGGATAACGGACTCGACACTGTCTTCATTGACGACAACCGCATGGAGCAGATTATGGAGTCTGTTAGTGCTGAAATAACACCGACGTCAACGGAAGAGGCTGACGAGACAGTCAGCGCTGAAGAGGTGGAACTCCCGGTATCCGGCACCCCTGATGAGCCTGAAGATCTGGATTTTGAGGATGAGATACCGGAGGATGAGACAAATAGGGAGGCAAAGGAAGAAACGGAGGCAAAGGAAGAAACGGAGGCAAAAGAGGCTAAGGAAGCAAAGGGGGCAAAGGAAGCAAAGGAAACCAAGGACGCAAAGGAGGCTAAGGAGGCAACACCAGGGAATTCGACTCCGGGAGGTGTTTCGTCGCCGTCGGAGCTTGTAAACATGGGTGTGTCATTTCTGGCAGGGCTTGCCAACACACTGCGGTCGCCGGAAAAGACCCGCGAGCTGGTGGATACTCTGGTAAAAACAGACCCGGCTACGGGGAAGACTACGCTTTCCATTCCGGTTCCCGACCGTGCATCGGTTGAAAACTTGTTCTCCGCGGTGGCTTCTTTGTTCAACCGCTGAATTACGAAGTCGTTGGCGGCGGGCTCGGAGTGAACTCGCCGCCGGCGCTCCGAGGTAAACCTCGGAGCCGGAGACAAATAAAATGGTAGAAACCCAGATGAGGAAGGGCGGAGGGAGGAAAGGGGGGAAGGGGAGGGGGATTAGTAGGAGTTGTGGCGGATGCGGTAGAGGGTTTCTTTGGTGAGGCCGAGGAAGGAGGCGATCTGGGTGATGGTGGCGGTGTTGAGGAGGCGGGGGTAGCGGGTTATTGCCCAGTGGTATCGGTCGCGGGCGTTGAGGGTCTGGAGGGCGTGGATGCGGTCTTCGAGGAAGTTGTTGTAGCGGAGGAGGGCGTTGGTGATGTATATGAGGGCGGCGACGTCGTCGATTCGGGAGGAGCCTTCGAGGTAGTCTTTGAGCTGGAGGTGGGGGATGTAGATGATTTCGGTGGGTTCGAGGAATTCGACGGCGATTGTGTCTGTGTGGTTCAGTAGGTATGTTTTCCCGGCGATGATGTATTCGTCTTCGAAGAAGAAAGCGATGGTGTGTTCGCGTCCGCCCTGAGTGTAAAATATTCGGGCGGAGCCGCGGATGATGTAAAGGGCGTAGTTTGCGATGTTGACGGCCCCTCGGATGATTTCACCTTTGCGTACGGAGCGCTGTTTCATTATGCGGAGGAGATTGTCCTCGATTTCGGGGGTAAGGCGGGCGAATTGTTTTATCTGGTCGATGGGATGCATGGTGTAGTGGCGAGGGTGTCTGGAATGGAGATGAATACGGAGTCGGCGCTGATGCGGACGGTGTAAGGGGTTGCAGAGCGGCGCGGCTGGGGGCCGTGCAGGTAGAAGTAGGATTGCTGTTTGTCCCAGGACGGGAAGTCGAGGCGACGGGTTTCGCGGGGCGGGATGTTGATATGGCGGCTGACCGTGCGGGAGTGGATGAGACGGTCGGAGGTGTCGTAGTAACGGATTGTGAATACCGTGCGGAGGATTGTGGAGTCGTAAAGGTTCTGGATGAAGAGAGTTTCGGAGGTTGCTCGGAGGGCTTTTTCGTAGCCACAGAAGCGGACGAGGCTGATGGAGTCGCCGGCAATGGTGTCGAGCCGGGCGCAGGCGGAGTCGGGCGCCATATCCGTCCGGACGTGTAGGTTGGTGCGCTTGGTGTTGATCTTGCGGGCCGCCATGGGGAGGAGGAAAAGGGCTGCAAGCAGGAATAAAAGGAGACGTGGAAAATTTTTCATGGCGGGAGAGGGGTTAGAGATAACGGGGAGATGCGGGGTTGAGCGGCCGGGGCCAGATGCGGATGAAACCGTCGAGGTCGACCGGGGAATCGTCGCGGGAACGGAAAGCACCACGGATGAAGTACGGGAGGAACCGCCATGGATTTACGACGACACCGCGGTGGATGGCCCGCATGGAGATGTGGCCGTCGTCGAGGAGCGTGAGGATGAAACGGCGGGGCTTTGTGGGTGTGAAGCCTTTTACTTTCGTGTAGATGACGGCATCAAAGGTGTTTGGTTTGGCGGTAGGGTGTATCCAGCCCATGACCGTGCCGGGCATAATCCGGGGGGAGGGGGAATCGAGGGCTACAATCAGGAGGAGATTCTGGGTCGGAAGCTTCGGGTCGGGGAGCGGCTGACCGGATTCGAGCTGCCATTTGAGAGCCGGGAGGAAGGCGAGTGAGGCACCTTCGGCGGGTGTCTGCCAGATGCCCTTGATTCCGTCGCAGCCTGAGGATTCCAAAATTTCCACCGCAGTCCGCGCCGGGTCGGCAACAGACATGGCCGGCAGTTTCGGACGTGCTGCCAGCATTATGGCTGAAGCGAGGAGAAGCCAGCTGAGGAGGATTTGGCGGAGAGGAATCATTTCACGGAGAAGTTTTCAGCTGTTGTTGTTGTTTTCAGCTTTAGTTGTTGTTCAGCTTTGGTTGTTTTCAGCTGTTGTTGTTTCGGGAAGACTGATCCGGTAGGTGTTATAGACCACGGCGCGGCCGCCGAAGGAGATTTTCTGGCGGGCGAGCCCTTCGTTAAGATACCATCCGCCCTGTTCATTGCAGGTCCCGAAGTCAAAATAGCGGTAACCTTTCAGGCGGGATTCCCGGATTAGGGTGTCGAAGAGAAGCGGGAGGGCGTTCAGCTCCTTGCCGTCGGGCGAGGAGGCGATGTACTGGGCATGTACCACCAGCCCGACGAGGTACAGCAGTGACCCGGCGAGGATCTGACCGTTTAGCGAGACTGTGTAGAGGCGGATATTGTCGGGGAAGCGGTCGCGCAGGAGTGTGATTTCCTCAAGGGTGTGGACCGGGGCGACGTTGTAGCGGTCGCGCAGCAAATCGGTGAGGATCTGCCAGAACGGGGCGAGATTCAGGGAGCTTTCGACCCGAAGCCCGGTCTGGGTCGCCTTGCGGGCCTTGCGGCGCATTGCCTCGTCGATGCCGGCGTCGGATGCCAGGTCTACAGTGATGGAAACCTGCGAGGATTCCAGCACCGCATGATTGCGGAAAAGCATGTAGCGGTCCTCCTCGGCGGGTTCTTTGCAGTAAATATAAGGGATTGGCTTATAGAGTATTCCTGTGATTCCGGCGTCGGCGAGGAACCGGTTGGCGGCATTCTGGATGGCCAGCATTGCAATGACGTCGAAATTCTTGAATCCAGCAATCCAGCCGCCGTAGGTCAGGCCGCCGTGAGAATGCAGCAGAGAGCCGCGGCGGTTGGCGGGGAGAAGGGCTGCGATCCGGCCTTTCTCATTGCGGGCGATGAGTGAGAAATCCTCGAAGCGGTCGGCGTGATAGTCCATGTAGCCGCGCATGAAGAGGAACGAGCCGTTTTTGGCCCGGGCCACGAAGTCATCCCAGTCGTGGGCGAATGACGGATTGTAGCGCTCGATTGAGAAAGGCATACTGCGAAAAGTTTTGGTATATGGCGTCAACCCCGGGAGCGGAGGCTTCCGGGGTTGACGGGGTGAGTTCGGCTGGAATTAACCCTGAAAGGCTAAGACACCACAAACTCTGAGGAAAGCACGCCCGGAATTACTTAGCGGGAGCTTCCTCCTCAACGCCGGCGATGGCGGGGTCGATGAGGATTCGGCCGCAGTATTCGCAGACGATGATTTTCTTGTGCATTTTGATTTCGAGCTGACGCTGCGGGGGGATGCGGTTGAAGCAGCCGCCGCAGGCATCGCGCTGGATGTATACGACTCCGAGGCCGTTGCGGGCGTTCTTGCGGATGCGCTTGAAGGCGTTGAGGGTTCGGGGGTCGATCTGCGGCTCGAGATCCTTGGCCTGCTGGCGGAGACGCTCCTCGTCCTGACGTGTTTCGCTTACGATCTCCTCGAGTTCGGCGCGCTTCTCGTTCAGGACATGCTCATGGTCGGTAACCTTCTCCTGAGTCGAGGCGATGTCGGCCTCGCGGTTCTCGATGCTGCGGGAGTATTCGCCGATGTGCTTTTCGGCGAGCTCGATTTCAAGGGTCTGAAATTCAACCTCTTTTGAGAGAAGGTCGAATTCGCGGTTGTTGCGGACATTGTCGAGCTGCTCCTTGTATCGGGCGATTTTGTTCTGCGAGTCAGCGATTTTCTCTTTTTCCTGAGCGAGTTTGGTGCGCAGGGATTCGATATCGGACTTGTAGTTGGCGATACGGGTGTGGAGGCCTTCGAGGTTGTCTTCGAGGTCCTTGACTTCGAGGGGGAGTTCGCCTCGGATGGTCTTGATACGGTCGATTTCGGAGAGAACGGTCTGGAGCTTGTAGAGGGATTTCAGACGGCTCTCGACGGAAAGGTTTTCGGATTTAGTTTTATCTGTGGCCATGCTTTGATATTTGGTAAAAACCGGAAGGGCGGCCCGGAGATACGGGAACCGGTGGCGCTCCGCATCGGGAGCAATGCCGGGAATCAGATGTATTCGATCGGGTTTTGCTCTTTGGTTGATTTCCAGACTGCAAAGTTAGGAAATTTTTCAGAAATAACGTGCAAAAAAAGATCTTTTGTGCACTCTTCAGTTTCAAAATGTCCGGCGTCGACCAGAAGTATGTCATCGGCGTAGTCGATGAACTGGTTGAGTTTGCACTCGGCAGTGACGTAAGCCTGGGCGCCGCGACTGAGGGCAAGGGGGAGGAATTCGCCAGCTGAACCACCGCAGAGACCCACCCGGCTGATTTTCCAGTTGGGAAAGGGGACGCGGGAACAGCGGAGGCCACGGCTGGCGAAAACAGCTTTCACCAACGTTATAAAATTGAACCAGGGAAGTGGCTGGGGGAGGTTGCCGATGACGCCGAGACCTGACTCATCGAGCGGTTCGACATCGGTCATGGCGAGGCGGCGGGACATTTCGTAAGATACGCCGGCAGGGGCGCAGTCGGTAGCGGTGTGGGAGGAGTAGACCGAAATGCCGCGGCGGAAGGCTTCGGCTACCATCCGCTCCACGCGGTTGCGGCCTGTAATCTGCTTTAACCCCCGGAATATCAGGGGATGATGGCTCACCACGAGGTTGCAGCCGCGGTCGATAGCTTCCCGAAGCACGGCCGGGGTGAGGTCGAGACATATGAGAACCCCCCGGCACTCAGCGTCGGGGTCGCCGAGCTGCCATCCGGAGTTGTCCCACGACTCCTGAATGGAGAGTGGGAAGTGCTCCTCGAGGGCTGTAGTGATTTCGCGGTGAGTCATACTCTGCTGAAAAACAGAGGATTAAAGTAAATTATTTTTCTTTGAGATCCACGGCGAGCTGGAGTTCGTCGAGCTGCTTCTGGTCGAGGGGCGCAGGAGCGTCGAGCATCACGTCGCGGCCGGAGTTGTTCTTCGGGAAGGCGATGCAGTCGCGAATGGAGTCGAGGCCTGCGAAGAGGCTTACCCAGCGGTCGAGACCGTAGGCGAGACCACCGTGAGGGGGGGCGCCGAACTTGAAGGCGTTCATCAGGAAGCCGAACTGCTCCTGTGCCTTCTCGGGGGTGAAGCCGAGGATCTCGAACATCTTGGCCTGGAGCTTGGAATCGTGGATACGGATTGAACCGCCGCCGACTTCAACGCCGTTCACTACCATATCGTAAGCGTCGGCGCGGACCTCTTCGGGCTTGGTGTCGAGCAGGGGGATATCCTCGTCCTTGGGATGAGTGAAGGGGTGGTGCATAGCCATGAGGCGCTGCTCCTCGTCGGACCATTCGAACATGGGGAAGTCCACAACCCAGAGGCATGCGAACTTGTTCTTGTCGCGCAGGCCGAGACGGTTGCCCATCTCGAGACGGAGCTCGGAAAGCTGCTTGCGGGTCTTCATGGCGTCGTCGCCGGAGAGAATCAGGATTAGGTCTCCGGGTTCGGCATTGAAGGCTTCCTTCATCTTCTGGAGAACTTCCTGGGAGTAGAATTTGTCGACCGAGGATTTTACGGAGCCGTCCGGTTCGATGCGGGCGTAAACCATACCCTTGGCGCCGATCTGGGGACGTTTCACGAACTCAGTGAGCTGGTCGAGCTGCTTGCGGGTGTAGGAAGCGGCACCCTTGGCGCAGATACCGCCGATGTAGGCGGCGTTGTCGAATACCCCGAAGCCGTAGCCCTTGAGAATGTCCATGAGTTCCACGAACTTCATGTCGAAGCGGAGGTCGGGCTTGTCGGAGCCGTAATATTTCATAGCGTCGGACCAGGGCATGCGCTGGAAGGGCTCGGTGAGCTCAACGCCGCGGAGTTCCTTGAAGAGGTGTTTTGCCATCCCCTCGAAGAGGTTGATGATGTCGTCCTGCTCCACGAAGCTCATCTCGCAGTCGATCTGGGTGAATTCGGGCTGACGGTCGGCGCGGAGGTCTTCGTCGCGGAAGCACTTCACAATCTGGAAGTAACGGTCCATGCCGGAGACCATCAGGAGCTGCTTGAGGGTCTGGGGCGACTGGGGAAGGGCGTAGAACTGACCCGGGTTCATGCGCGAGGGAACCACGAAGTCGCGGGCGCCCTCGGGGGTGGAGCCTACGAGCATGGGGGTTTCAATTTCGAGGAAGCCCTTGGAGTCGAGGTAGCGGCGCACCTCCATGGTCATTTTATGGCGCAGCTCAAGATTGCGGCGCACGCAGGGGCGGCGCAGGTCGAGGTAGCGGTATTTCATGCGGATGTCGTCGCCGCCGTCGGTGTCATCCTCGATGGTGAAGGGGGGGATTTCCGAGGGGGAGAGAACATTGAGTTCTGAGGCGATGATTTCGATGTCGCCGGTGGGGAGATTGGGGTTCTTGGCGGAACGCTCAGCCACGGTACCGGTGATCTGCACTACGAATTCGCGGCCGACGTGGTTTGCTTTTTCGCAAAGGTCGGCGTCGGAAGCATTGTTGAAAACAATCTGGGTGATTCCGTAGCGGTCGCGGAGGTCGATGAAGGTCATACCTCCCATTTTACGGGCTTTCTGAACCCATCCGGCGAGGGTCACTTTCTTTCCCTGGTCGGCGAGGCGGAGTTCACCGCAAGTGTTAGTCCTGTACATTTTGCAAGATATGTTGAGACATTAAATATTTGACGCATAGATGTTTGCGGGGAGAGTCCGCATAAAGAGTCCGGCGGTACCGGCGAGGGTCCGCTAACAATCTACAAAGATACGGAGAAATTCGGAAAAAAGCCCTATTTTTTGTGGAAAAAACTTGTGGCGAAGGAGATTGGCCGGGAGAAAGTCTTACTGAAGGATTGGTCAGGAGGGATATGGCGGCTGAAAGTTGCCGGCAGGCAGCGGCTGCCTGATTGAAAAGGATTGATTGAAAAGAATTGGCTGAAAAGTGAAGAATCGCTTTTATATGCCGGGATTCGGAGCGAGGCAGGAGCGGACGCGGTCGATAAGCGAGAGACCGAGCTCTTTGAGGTGGACGGAAATCGAACCGTCGTCTTTGTTGATGAAGATGATCGAGGAGTGGAGCACGATGGCAACGGCCTCGTCGAACCCGATGATGGCGTGGATGTTGCGGATAGGAATTTCGTGGAAAGGGGATGAGGCTTCGACGGAGTTGATTACGAGATTGTCGCCGTCGATTTCAACGCCTGCTTCTTCGGGTACAGCCTCGAAGAGCAGGGGTATATCGAGCTCGTCGGGTGAAGCGGGCTTGCGCTTGTATTTTTTGTAAATTGAATTAATTGTATCTTTTTTGATCATTGCGTCAGTGTCGGTAACGGTTTACTTGATAGGGGTATCAGTATTACAACCTCTGAAAGGGGGATTTTGTTGCAAAGTTACAAAAAAATATTATTTATAAAAGAAATCGTGCATAAAAATGCGGATAAAACAATCGGTTTTGGCGTCGGTTTTGGCCAGCGGAGGGAAAAATTTTGGTAAAGCAATGATAGGGATAAAAAAACACCGCCTGAGGGGCGGTGTTTTTTATAGAGAGGATTAAGGGAATCAGGCGAGGAAGCCGAGGAGGACACCGGCGGCTACTGCGGAACCGATCACACCGGCTACGTTCGGACCCATAGCGTGCATGAGCAGGTAGTTGGAGGGGTCGTACTCGAGGCCGAGGTTGTTGGAGATGCGGCTCGACATGGGGACGGCGGATACGCCGGCGTTGCCGATGAGCGGGTTGATTTTCTTTGCCTTGGGGAGGAAGAGGTTGAAGAACTTCACGAAGAGCACACCGGAGGCGGAGGCGATGATGAAGGCCATGAAGCCGAGGGCAAAGATGAAGATGGTTTCCTTGGTCAGGAAGGTGGAGGCCTGGGTGGAGGCGCCTACGGTCATGCCGAGCAGGATTGTGACAATGTCGGTGAGGGCGTTGGATGCGGTCTTGGCCAGACGGGTTGTCACGCCGCACTCGCGGAGGAGGTTGCCGAAGAAGAGCATGCCGAGCAGGGGGATACCGGAGGGAACCACGAAGCAGGTAAGCAGCAGACCGACAATCGGGAAGATGATCTTTTCGGACTGGGCGACGGCGCGGGCGGGTTTCATGCGGATTACGCGCTCATGTTTTGTGGTGAGCAGCCGCATGATGGGGGGCTGGATGACGGGCACGAGGGCCATGTAGGAGTAGGCCGAAACGGCGATGGCACCCATGAGGTTGGGGGCGAGTTTCGACGACAGGAAGATGGCGGTGGGGCCGTCGGCGCCGCCGATGATGGCGATCGCACCGGCCTGGTCGGGCATGAAGCCCAGAAGCAGGGCCACCATGTAGGCGCCGAAGATGCCGAACTGGGCTGCGGCGCCGATGAGCATCAACTTAGGATTGGCGATGAGGGCCGTGAAGTCGGTCATGGCGCCGATTCCGAGGAAGATCAGCGGGGGATACCAGCCGGCCGATACGCCGTTGTAGAGGATGTTCAGCACAGAGCCTTCTTCGTAGATGCCGATTTCGAGGCCGGCATCGGGGTTGAAGGGGATGTTGCCGATGAGGATACCGAAGCCGATGGGCACCAGGAGCATCGGTTCGAAGTTCTTCTTGATAGCGAGCCAGATGAAGAAGAGGCCCACGCAGAGCATCACCAGATGCTGCCATGTAGCGTTGGCGAATCCGGTCAGTTCCCAGAACTGCCCGAGGTTTTCCGCCATGAATAATCCGAATCCGTCCATTTTGTGTGAGGTTAATGGGAGCGGATCAGCCGATGACTACAAGAGTAGCACCCTCGAGCACGGAGTCGCCCTTATTGACTTCAATGGATTTCACGGTGCCGTCGACGCCGGCACGGATGGAGTTCTCCATCTTCATGGCTTCGAGGACCATAACCTGATCGGTAGCCTTGACAGCCTGGCCGACGGTGACATTGATTTCGAGAACCACACCGGGGAGGGGAGCCTTGACGGGTGTGCCGCCGGCGGCAGCCTTGGGAGCGGGTTTGGCGATAATCTTCTCGCCGGAGGCTGTGCGGGGAGCTGCGGCGGGTTTCACGGACTTGATTACGGGAGCCTTTTCCTTTTCAAGTTCCACCTGGTAGGGTGTTCCGTTCACGGTCACCTCGGCCACACCTTTGTCGATGTCGCCGATGCCTACTTTGTAGACGGTGCCGTTGATTTTGTATTTGTATTCTTTCATTTTGTGGAAGATCTTGAGGTAAGTTTGTGATAAACGGAGAGTTAGGTGAATCAGCGGCGGTTGGGCATCTGCCGGAGAGTGTAGATGTGTGATGACCAGGGGGAGTAGGCCTTGCGCACCTTGTTGATGGTGAGCACGGAGCTCTCCTTGTCGTGGGCGTCGAGATGGTCGTGGAGGGCCATTGCGATTGCGGCGATTTCCTCGCCGGAGTCCCCGTCGGGACGCTGGTCGGGAGCGATGTCAGCAACCGAGAGACCCTGGGCTTCCATCTTCTTGCGCTTGGAGCGGGCGGAGTTGAACCTGGAGATAATCCAGAAGCATACGCTCAGGAGGATGAGGGCGGAGAACACGATGCCCATGGCGGTGATTGTCAGGGCAAAGCCGTTTTCGTCTTTCTCCTTGAACTTCTGAATTTTGGGGTTTACGCCCTTGATCTTGTTGGCGGAACCGGGAGTGATGTAGTCGTCGGCGTCGAGACCCTTGCGGACTTTCCACTCGCCGGCGCCGTCGTCGGTGCGGGCGTAGGATTCGCCGGGCCGGAGCACGGGGACTTCAACCTTGTCGATGAGTGTGATGCCGTCGGCATCGTAGACAGCCACCACATTGGGTTTGGTGGGGTCGAGGGTGAAGTTCACGTGGAACGTACCGTCGGTGGGACGGCCGTCGGCCCAGAACAGGATGTGCTGACGTTTGGGGAGCTTGGTCTTGACATCGCCCAGGGGCACGGGGTAGAGCTTCGGCTTGGTGGTGTCGTTGGTCAGGTATACGCTGGAGATCTCCATGGCCTTGAAATCGGAGTTGTAAAGCTCGATCCAGGCGGCATGGCGACCATATTCGTCAACGGCACTGGAGTCGTTGACGACCATGATTTCGTTGATTTTCAGACCCTTTCGTGCCTGTCCGAAGAGCTGGACAGAGCACAGGCAGGCCAGGAAAACCAAAAGTAAGGCTTTGCGTTTCATGATGCAATTAATCTATATTGTGTGAGACGCAAGGGATTACAGAGGAATATTGCCGTGTTTCTTAGCGGGATTGGTGACACGCTTTGTGGCAAGCTGCTGGAGGGCACGGATGACGCGGAAACGGGTGTTGCGGGGTTCGATGACGTCGTCGATATAGCCGTACTTGGCAGCGTTGTAGGGGTTGCAGAAGAGGTCGTTGTATTCCTTCTCCTTCTCCTGAAGCACTTTCTGGGGATCGTCGGAGGCTTTGGCTTCCTTGGCGTAGAGCACCTCAACGGCGCCTGCGCCGCCCATAACGGCGATTTCAGCGGAGGGCCATGCGTAGTTCATGTCGCCGCGGAGCTGCTTGCAGGACATTACGATGTGTGAGCCGCCGTAGCTCTTGCGGAGGGTGACAGTAACCTTGGGCACGGTAGCTTCGCCGTAGGCGTAGAGCAGTTTCGCGCCGTGGAGGATGACGCCGTTGTATTCCTGGCCGGTGCCGGGGAGGAATCCGGGAACGTCAACGAGGGTAACCAGAGGAATGTTGAAGGCGTCGCAGAAGCGGACGAAGCGGGCACCCTTGCGCGAAGCGTTGGAGTCGAGCACGCCGGCGAGCACCTTGGGCTGGTTGGCAACGACGCCGACCGAGCGGCCGTTGAAGCGGGCGAAGCCGATGATGATGTTGCGGGCATAGTCGCGCTGCACTTCGAGGAACTCGCCGTTGTCGACGATTGCGCCGATCACCTGATACATATCGTAGGGGCGGTTGGGGCTTTCGGGAACGATCTCGTTGAGCAGGTCTTCGGTGCGGTCGATGGGGTCGGTGCACTCAACGGCGGGAGCATCCTCGAGGTTGTTGGAGGGGATGTAGCTCATGAGCTTGCGGACAATCTTGATGGCCTCTTCGCCGTCTTCGGCAGCGAAGTGGGCCACACCGCTCTTGGAGGCGTGTACCGAGGCACCGCCGAGGTCTTCCTGGGAAACATCTTCGCCGGTCACTGTTTTTACAACTTTCGGGCCGGTGAGGAACATATAGCTGATACCCTTGGCCATGATGGTGAAGTCGGTAAGGGCGGGGGAGTATACAGCGCCGCCGGCGCAGGGGCCGAGGATTGCGGAAATCTGGGGGATGACGCCGGAAGCGAGGATGTTGCGCTGGAAGATTTCAGCGTAGCCTGCGAGGGCGTTGATGCCTTCCTGGATACGTGCACCACCCGAGTCGTTGAGACCGATGACGGGAGCGCCCATCTTCATGGCCATATCCATGATTTTGCAGATCTTCAGGGCCATGGTTTCGGAGAGGGAGCCGCCGAATTCGGTGAAGTCCTGAGCGAAAACATAGACCAGACGGCCTTCGATTGTGCCGTAACCGGTAACCACGCCGTCGCCGAGGAAGGTCTTCTTCTCCTGGCCGAAGTTGTGGCAGCGGTGGGTGACAAACATATCGAGCTCTTCGAAGGAGCCCTCGTCGAGGAGCTGGGCGATGCGCTCGCGGGCAGTGTATTTGCCTCTTTCGTGCTGCTTATCGATGGCCTTCTGGCCGCCGCCGATGCGAGCCTGTTCGCGTTTGGCAATCAGTTCCTGAATTTTTTCAAGCTGAGTACTCATTATTATAAAATGACGTTTTGAGCCACCGGCCGGAGGGGGAGTCCGGCCGGCAGCTTAGTTTGAATATAACGTGATTATTTCTTGTTGGGGTCCTCGCAGAGCTCTACAAGAGTTCCGACGGTTGATTTGGGATGGAGGAAAGCGATGTTAAGGCCTTCGGCGCCCTTGCGGGGAGCTTTGTCGATGAGCTTGCAGCCCTTGGCTTCAGCTTCCTGGAGAGCGTTGGCAACGCCGTCTTCGATTGCGAAAGCAACGTGCTGGATGCCGCCGCGGCCGCCGTTCTTCTCGATGAACTTCGAGATGGCGCTTTCGGGGGCAGTACCCTCGAGGAGTTCGATTTTGGTCTGGCCAACCTTGAAGAAGGCTGTTTTTACTTTCTGGTCTGCTACTTCTTCGATGGCAAAGCATTTAAGGCCGAGGATGTTCTCGTAGAAGGGAATGGCCTCCTCCAGCGAGGGGACGGCGATTCCGATGTGCTCGATATGGCTGATTTCCATAAGAGTTAAGTTATTAATTGTGAGGTTATATTACAGTTTTCATTGCAGGCGATGCAGTATGCGCCTTCCTTTTCAGCTACAAATTTAGTAATTAAAAAAGGAACTGCAAACTTTTTTTACAAAAATTATTTTTCCGGAAAGCTGGAATGTTGTGAGCAATCGCTATCTTTGCAGTGTTATTAGAGAGAACTTACGCTTTCACTCCCGGAGAATTCCCGGCACAACTCCGCAAAATTCCCGACACAACTCCGCAAAAGTTCCGACACAACTCCGCAAATTCCCGACACAATTATGTATATAGCATCGAAAAAACGCAAGGAAAACATAGCCGAATACATATTATATATGTGGCAGGTCGAGGACCTCATCCGTGCCAACGGCTGCGACATCGAGAAAATCAAGAAAAATGTAATCGACCGCTTCGGACTCGATGAAGCCCGGCGTCGCGAGATGACCGAATGGTATGAGTCGCTCATCGACATGATGCGCCGCGAGGGGGTCTCTGAAACGGGGCATCTGCAGATCAACCGGAATATCCTCAACCAGCTCGTGCAGCTGCATCAGCGGCTTCTCGCGGACCCCGAATTCCCGGAATACACGGCTGAGTTCTACCGCACTCTCCCCTATATCGTGGAGCTCCGCTCGAAAGCCGGCGAACATAAGGTTGGTGAGGTAGAGACTTGTTTCACAGCGCTTTACGGCATGCTGATGATGCGCCTGCAGAAGAAGGAAATCTCCGGCGACACCCTCAAGGCCATCGAGAGCATCTCGCATTTCATAGCCGTGCTGTCGCACGATTTCCATCTGGATGAGGAGGACAAGCTTTTCAAACATGACGACGACGCCGAGGCTCCCGCGCCGACGGTCAATCCCGCCGATTCGGGCCGTACGCCGTTGAAGGACTGAAAATCCGTGGTTTTGCCATGCGGCACTGCTGCGCCCGTCGGATTGAAAATCCGTGGTTTTGGTCCTCGGGAGGGCTGTGCCCGTTGGATTTCATAGGATTTATTGCTCTGAAGCGAGAAAAAATGAGTAACTTTGCAGAGCCAAACCAAATTGACTTATGAAGATACTGATTACCGGCTGCAAAGGCCAGCTGGGCAACGAACTCCGGGATATCCTGGAGAGGGAGATGCCCGGAATCACGTTATATACCGACCGCGAGGAACTCGACCTTACCGACGCAAAGGCTGTGGAGGCGTTCGTGCTCAACAACGACGTCACCCACATCGTAAACTGCGCCGCCTACACCGCCGTGGACCGAGCCGAGGATGAGAAGCACGCCTGCGCTACGGTCAACATCGACGCTGTCAAGAATATAGCCATGGCGGCCGACGCCAACGGGGCGAAGATTATCCATATCTCCACCGATTATGTCTTCGACGGCAAAAATCACCGCCCCTACAGCGAGAGCGACAAGGTGAATCCCATCTCGCAATACGGCACCACCAAGCGTCAGGGGGAGACTTCGCTGCTGGCACTCGCGCCGGAGAGCATCATCATCCGCACGGCATGGCTCTATTCCTCCTACGGCAATAATTTCGTAAAAACCATGCTCCGCCTGGCCGACAGCCAGAAGGAGGTGCGCGTGGTCTGCGACCAGATCGGCACCCCGACCTACGCCCGCGACCTTGCCCGCGCTATAGTTAAGATTCTGCGCTCGCATCAGTGGGTTGCCGGAATTTTCCACTTCACCGACGAGGGTGTTGCATCGTGGTATGACTTCGCCCACGCCATTTTCCGTATCGCCGGAAAGATGGTGAAACTCACCCCGATTCCTACCGAGGACTTTCCGACTGCCGCCACCCGTCCGGCCTACTCGGTGCTCAACCGCTCCAGAATCAAGGCTACCTATGGGGTCGAAATCCCTCACTGGGAGGAGGCTCTGGCCGACTGCCTGAAGATTATCGGAAAGCAGTAACGCCGCCTCCGGAAAGCCATAAAGCCGCCTCCGGAAAGCAGTAACGCCGCCTCCGGAAAAGAGTCATCCAACTTCTGCCCCCCCGACCGGTTTAACCCCATAAACTCCTCAACTCCTCAACTCCTCAACTCCTCAACTTCTAAACCCCTCAACTTTAAGCGAGCCTATGCGAGCTTAAATATCCCTAAACCAATCCACCGAATGAGCCTGCAAGAAGAAATCGCACGCCGCAGAACTTTCGCCATTATCTCTCACCCAGATGCCGGTAAGACAACGCTGACCGAGAAGCTGCTGCTTTTCGGCGGTGCTATCCATGTGGCCGGCGCCGTGAAATCAAATAAAATTAAGAAAACCGCCACTTCCGACTGGATGGAAATCGAGAAGCAGCGCGGTATCTCCGTGGCAACCTCCGTGATGGGGTTCAACTACGGCGACTATAAAATCAACATCCTCGACACCCCCGGTCACCAGGACTTCGCCGAGGACACCTACCGCACGCTGACGGCGGTCGACTCCGTAATTATCGTGGTCGACGTGGCCAAGGGCGTCGAGCAGCAGACTCGCAAGCTCATGGAGGTGTGCCGCATGCGCAAGACCCCGGTGATTATCTTCGTCAACAAGCTCGACCGCGAGGGTCGCGACCCGTTCGACATCCTCGACGAGCTTGAAACCGAGCTGAAAATCTCCGTTCGTCCGCTCTCGTGGCCGATCAATATCGGAGCCAAGTTCAAGGGTGTCTATAATATCTATGAGCACGGTCTCGATCTGTTCAAGCCTGACAAGCAGAAGGTTACGGAGCGCGTCGAGATCGACGATGTCAATGACCCGGCAGTCGATGAAGCTGTCGGAGAGACCGACGCCCGGAAGCTGCGCGAGGACCTCGAACTGATCGAGGGTGTGTATCCCGACTTCGATGTCGACGCATATCTGCGCGGCGAGGTCGCCCCAGTTTTCTTCGGCTCTGCCCTCAACACCTTCGGTGTCAAGGAGTTGCTCGACTGCTTCGTGAAGATTGCGCCGTCGCCCCGGCCTACGACCGCCGAGGAGCGCAAAATCGTTCCGTCGGAGGAGCACTTCACCGGCTTCGTGTTCAAGATTCATGCCAACATGGATCCGAACCACCGTTCCTGCATCGCCTTCGTTAAGGTATGCTCCGGTATGTTCGAGCGCAACGCCAACTACAAACATATCCGTTCGGGCAAGATGATGCGTTTTGCCGCCCCGACCGCTTTCATGGCTCAGAAAAAGAGCATCGTCGACGAGGCATATCCCGGCGACATTGTCGGTATCCCCGACACCGGCAACTTCAAGATCGGCGATACCCTGACCTGCGGCGAGGAGCTTCACTTCAAGGGACTCCCCAGCTTCTCCCCCGAGATGTTCAAGTACATCGAGAACACCGACCCGATGAAATCGAAACAGCTCGACAAGGGTGTGCAGCAGCTGATGGACGAAGGCGTGGCGCAGCTGTTTGTCAACCAGTTCAACGGCCGCAAGATTATCGGCACCGTAGGGCAGCTGCAGTTCGAGGTCATCCAGTACCGCCTCCTTCACGAATATGGAGCGCAGTGCCGTTGGGAACCGATCAGCCTCTATAAAGCCTGCTGGATTGAGAGCGACGACGAGGAAGCACTGGCCAACTTCAAGAAACGCAAATACCAGTTCATGGCCACCGACCGCGAAGGCCGCGACGTATTCCTGGCCGACTCCAACTACGTCCTCCAGATGGCGCAGTCCGACTTCCCCTCCATCCGCTTCCACTTCACCAGCGAATTTTAACGACCGCTATCAATAGCGAATTTTAACGACCGCTATCGGCGGTTCTATGAAGAAGGATTGACGGTATATACTTCGGCGCGTCCTACGGAGCTCTATGTCAGGAAATATAACGCAGAGACAGATTCATCTGAAATATCGTTCAGTACAAAACTTGGTTTGCTTAAAAAGAGCCAGCGCACGGTTGAAGGGAATACAATCAACAACCGCAGTGTGCTTGCAGCTTTCAGTATAAGTAATATCGAGTTGAGCCGCCTCAACAAAGTCTATGACTGTTTCGACAAGGACATTGAACCTATAATCGAACCAAATCTGATTCATCGGAGAGGGAGAGACCGAATGGTTCTATTCTTGACATGGACAGACTCTTACGTGTGCCAAAGGATATGAAAATATATCAGGCTGCCAGACGGAAATACGCCCAGATCAAAGGAGTCTCCGTACGGTTCATAGAGACAAATCGGAAAACTACAAGTCCTAATCCGAGATTCATGAGGTTTTGAAAACCCTTGATGAGGAAAGCCGATAAAAGGGGCGGCGCTGGTGAATAAAGGTCGGTTTGGATTGTGGATTGGATTGTGTGGGAGATTTTGTTGGAAATGTAGAAAAAATGTATTAACTTTGTAGGAGTTCAGCGGAGAGTATATACGATGTTATGCTTTGGCCTGATAGCGGTCAGATGATAATGGCCGTCAGCTCTTCCGCGGTAGTCTAACGATTGCAGAGAATGATTTTTCATAGCACTAACGGTGTGGTTAAGGGACTGACGCTTGCCCAGGCTGTGTCCAACGGGCTTGCTTCGGATGGCGGGCTTTTCATGCCCGACCGTTTCCCGGCTCTTCCTCAGGCTTTGTTCCGGAATATATCCGAGATGTCGCTGCGCGAAATCGCGTATGTGGTCGGAAATATGATTTTCGGCGACAGTCTGAGTTCGGCTACAATCAAACGGATTGTGGATGAGTCGTTTAGCTTTGATGTGCCATTGGTTTCGGTGGGCGATTCCGGCAATTTTGTGCTGGAGTTGTTCCATGGCCCGACGCTCTCGTTCAAGGATATCGGAGCGCGGTTCATGGCGCGGCTGCTGCCGGAACTGCTGCCCGGCGAGCGGAAGCGCACGATCCTGTTGGCCACTTCGGGCGACAGTGGCGGCGCTATTGCTGACAGTTTCCGCGACATGCCCGGCACGAGGGTAGTGGTGCTGTTCCCCCGCGGGGAACTGTCCCGCGAGCAGACCGCGATGTTCTGCGGCATCCCGAATGTGGTGCCGGTGGAGGTCGGCGGTACGTTTGACGACTGTCAGGCACTGGTGAAAACGGCGCTGACCGACCGCGAGCTCAATGCCGCAATCCCGCTGACCTCCGGCAATTCAATCAACCTCGCGCGCGAACTCCCGGCGGTGATATGCTATTTCCACGCCTATGCCCGCGCTATGGAGCAACGGCCCGAAACAAAGGTAGTTATGAGCATCCCCTGCGGCAACCTCGGCAACCTGACCGCTGCGCTGATGGCCAAGAAGATGGGGCTGCCGATTGAGAAGTTCATCGGCGCAAACAATGCCAACGACACCTTTGTGGAATATCTGCAGACCGGCGACATTCGTCCCCGCCGCGCTCTTGTGACCTTCGCCAGAGCAATGGATGTGGGGAACCCGTCGAATCTTGCGCGTATCATCGACCTCTACGGGTCGCCTGAAGCACTGCGCCGCGATGTGGAGGGTGTGTCGTTCACCGACCGCGAGATAGTCAGCACAATCCGCTCGGTTTATCAGCAGTACGGCTACCTTTTCGGCCCGCAGAGCGCTGCCGCATATCGGGCGCTGCTGGAGCGTACGGAGCCGGGAACCACCGGAATCGCCATCGCCACGGGACATCCCGCCAAGTTTCCCGAGGCTATCCTGGAGGCTATCGGCAAGACGGCACCCTGGCCTGAGGGGATGGATTCGCTGCGCTGGAGCAATATCCACACGCTGAAGATTCCGCCGACAATGAACGCCCTGGAGCGCGTGCTGAAGGAAAGCAAACCAATCCGCAATTAAAACGTTTTAACAATATATAGTCGGTTTCTCTCCGGCTCCCCAAAAGGATTCCGCCGACTGCCAACCTTAAAAAACATCAATTATGGCAAGCAAACGCGACCTTAAGAAAATGATCCGTTACGTGTGCGGCGACCTCGCCGCCGAGTGTCTTCTGGCTAAGAACTTCGTCAAGGGTGTCGACGCCGGGGCAATGGATAAGATCATCGTGAAAATCGCTGATCTTCAGGCTCAGACCCTGAGCACCGTAAGCTTCTCGTTCGATAAGAAACCCTCTGACTTCCCCACCGTCGCCGACTATCACAAGGCTCTCCGCCAGTACACCCACAAGGCATACGCCTCGCTGAACGAGAAGTTCCTCGACAAGGCCAACGAGATTGTCAAGGAGATGAACGCCGCCCTGCCTCAGGAGGTCAAGGACAACAACGTGAAATAAATTCGCGGATAATTGCGGCGGCGGATTCGATGTCGCGGATGTGACGGATGTAACGGATGTTGTTGATGTGACGGATGACGTTGCCGCTGAATACTTTCCCGGCCGGACGCACTGCCCGGCCGGGGTGAGTTGTAAACTTAATCGAACAGTCAATTATGAATTTAGCTCACAGAATACTCCGCTGGTTCGGGTGGAGGGTAAATGTCGGTGTGCCGGATTTCCCTAAGGCAATCATTTGCGTTGCTCCGCACACCTCGAACTGGGATTTTATTCTTGGCGAGCTGGCCATCAGGTCGGTTGGCCGCAAGGCCGGATTCATGATGAAATCCACCTGGTTTTTCTTCCCGTTGGGTTGCTTTTTTCGCGCGATAGGGGGGATTCCGGTGGAACGCGGCCGCAAGAAAGGGTCGCTGGTGAGCACTATGGTGAAGCGGTTCAACGACTCGCCGCGGCTCACGGTGGCCATCACTCCGGAGGGCACCCGCAAGCGCACCTCCAACTGGCACACCGGCTTCCTGCGGATCGCCTGCGAAGCGAATGTGCCTGTATGCTTAGCTGTTATCGATTATCCGACAAAGCGGATTATGCTCAACGAGGTTTTTGAACCCTCGGGTAATCTCGACGCCGACATGCTTGCCATCAAGAAATTCTACGCCCCCTATCAGGGCAAATATCCCGAAAATTTCACAACGGAATAATACACGCTGCAATATTTCACAACATAATAATACACCCTGCAATGAATGATTCCGGACAACCGCTGGATATGGCTGAAAATCTGCGGGTTTCGACCCTCGCGATGGATATCGCCGAGGGACTTGTGAGCGAAAATCTGCGCCGTGCTCACGAAATGCTGATGGAGCTTCCCGCCGGTACGGATCTGGCGGTGCTTCCCGAGCTGTTCACCACGTCGTTCATGCGTGACCACCGACTGATGGCAGAATACGCGCGGTCGCAGGCGCAGCTGACGGTCGAAACGCTCCGCGGCTGGGCCTCGGAGTTTATGTGTGTTATTGCCGGCAGTTTCATTGCCAAATCCGGTCCTAAGATGGTAAACCGCGGCTTCATGGTGAAGCCCGACGGGACAATACGTTTCTACAACAAGCGCCATCTGTTCTGTCTTTCGCCTGAATCTTCGTTGCTGAAAGCCGGGGAGGAGGTATCGATGGTGGTGGAATATAAGGGGTGGAGAATTACGTTGATTATCTGCTATGACCTCCGGTTTCCGGCGTGGTGCCGCGAGGCGGGATATGGTTCCGATCTGCTGCTTGTGCCGGCCAACTGGCCGTCGGCCCGCGATTATGCATGGCGTCAGTTGCTGATTGCCAGGGCGATAGAAAACCAGCAATACGTGATTGGTGCCAACCGTGGTGGCTCGGATTCCTTTGGAGACTACGACGGTATGTCGATGATAACTGACCCGCTCGGTCGCCCGATGGATACCCGGACCAAGCAGACTGAGTTCGGCCAGATCCGTTCGGCTGAGCTATCCCGGGCTTCGCTGGATACGCTTCGCCATAAAATGCCATTCCTGAAAGATGCCGATGCGTTCAAGATTTTCTAAAAATTTCATTTAAGAAGAAAGGCACATTATTCTGATTGAATCAGAAAACTCTAAAGTAAATTTGATTATGAGATTTAAATTTTGCCCCGAATGTGGGGCTAAGCTCAGCTCCCGCGAACTTGGCGACGAGGGGATGGTGCCCTGGTGCGACCACTGCAACGTGCCCTGGTTCGATATGTTCCCTACCGCCGTCATCGGACTGGTTTACGACGAGCACGGTGAAGTGCTTCTGCTGAAACAGAATTATATTTCCACTGAGTTTCACAACCTTGTGTCGGGATACATCAAGCCGGGCGAGGACGCCGAAACCTCGATGCGTCGCGAGATAATGGAGGAAACCGGTCAGGAGGTCGAGGAGCTGGAACTCGCGATGACAAACTGGTTCGAGAAGAAGCAGATGATGATGATCGGCTTTTTCGCGCGGGTAACCCGCCAACCGCTGAAGCTCTCGAAGGAGGTTGACGGCGCCGAATGGCACCTCCCCGAGGAGATTCTGGCGCTCGTTCACCAGCGCCCGACATCCACCTCGCGGCTGCTCTCGCAGGCCTTTCTCAGGCGGCAGCGCGACAGCATTTTCTGACTCGGTTCTGAAGGATTATGCCTGAACGGTACGCCCGTTCAGGTGCGTTCCAATAGACCTGCGAATTGAAATACTTTAATTGAAAATTCAAATCTTAAAGCAATTATGAAGAAATTTTTATATTTATGCGTCGCGATGATAGCGATTGCGCTGACATCCTGCGGCGGCCCGAAAACCATCGACGATATTCTGACGACTGCCGACGACAAGATTACCGCCGAGGATATCCAGACAATGTCGGATTATCTGCACGAACTCAATGTCTCGGCCGAAGATGTCATCAAGGAGAACGACCCCAATCTCGGTCAGCGTCTCCAGAAGTGGTATATTGCCCACAAGGATGAATACAATAAGGCAATAGACATTTACGCCAAGCTCGATAAGCTCCCCAAAAAGGACCTTGTGGATTCCGGAGCCCTCAATGAGATGCAGAATTTTCTCGGTCTCTCTCTGGTCATGTCAATGACCGGTATCCAGAGGTAACCTATTGTAAAATACAGCAAAATACAGTAAAATACGGCGTCGCTACAGAATAGATTGTAGCGGCGCCGCATTTTGTACAGACTGATATTAAACGGCGGCGAACGGCGGATGTATGTCAGTACGTTGCTGGTGAAGTTGTATTACAGGTTGACGGTAAGGAGTTTGCCGGTGCCTTCGATGGTGACGGAGGGGATGCAGGCGGGAACCAGGAGGGTCTGGCCGGCGGGAAGGGCGGTGGTGCGGCCTTCGGAGTCGGTGACCTTGAGATCGCCGCCGATGCCGATGAGGATTGTGAAGGAGTCGAGGGCTGCGAGGTCGAGGGTGGTCTTGCCGTCGAGGGCGACAGCGTCGGTGGTGAAGTATTCACATTTCTCAACCACGAGGTTTTCGCCGGCCTTCGGGGTTACGTTCTTGGCTTCCTGACCGACGTCGTTGTAGTTTACGGCGCCGACGGACTGCTCTACATGGAGTTCGCGGGGATTGCCTTTGGCATCGCGACGGTCGTAGTCGTAGATGCGGTAGGTGATGTCGCTGGCCTCCTGGATCTCAACCAGGAAGTTGCCCTTGCCGATGGCGTGTACGCGGCCTGCGGGGAGGAAGAATACGTCGCCGGGCTTCACGAAGAACTTGCCGAGGGCGCTGACGATTGTGTTGTCGGCAATCATCTGGCGGAAGAGGTCGGGGTTCATCTCGCGGGAGAAACCGGCGTAGAGGTATGCGCCTTCAGCGGGTTCAACGGAATACCACATCTCGGTTTTGCCCAGAGAGTTATGGCGTTCCTTGGCGAGAGCGTCATCGGGGTGGACCTGAATGGAGAGGTCGTCGTTGGAGTCGATGAACTTCACGAGCAGGGGGAAGTTGCCGTGCCATTTTGCGTCGACTTTGCCGCCGAGGATTTCAACGGGGTATTTCTTGCAGAGGTCGTTGAGGGTCTGGCCCCTGAATTCGCCTTCGGCAACAACGGATTCGTGGCCGGGCATGGGTGAAAGTTCCCATGATTCGCCGATGTCATTGCCCTGTGAGGGGAGACCTTTGAAGGCAGCGATGCGGTCGCCGCCCCATATAACGGATTTGAAGTAGGGGTTAAATTTAAGGATAGGTAACATATTGAAGGGATTAGTGAAGTCCGGAGTTATAGCGGTTGTGTCGGGCGAACCGCATTTGCAAAGTTAGCAATTATTTGCGGAATAAGCTGCTTAAAATATGCTAAATTTCGGGGGCGGAGGCGGCATCCTTGGCATCCGGAGTTTTCACCGAATCGGACTCCGCGTTTTCAGGAACCGCAGGGGCAGTCGGGGCCGGAGACTCGGAGGACGGACCTTTGGTGGCATCCGGCGATGCTGGGGTGTCGGGCTTCGGTTTGGCTGCGGTGCCGGGCTGCGGTTGGGCGGCAGTGTCGGCTTGCGGTTTGGCGGAGTCGGGCTTATGGGCGGGGACGGTTCCGGGGGTGAAGCCTTTGTTGGTGAGGAGAGCCGCCATCTTGTGGGCTACGCCGGCCGAGGAGGCGTTGAAGATGTTGTTGATAAACAGGAAGTCGGTGATTCCGTGGACTTTACAATATTCCACCATGTTGTAGGGGAAATAACGGAAGTCGAGCACGTGGACCTCCTCGAAGGAGCCGAAAAGGTAGCCGGGGACGGCGTTGCCGTAGCTGTCCTTGAGGATGGCGAGGCGGCGTCCGTTCCTCACCGGTGTTTTCACCTGCACCACGAGGTAGTCGCTCCCCATGAAGGTCAGGTAGGCGTTGCCGCTGCCGTCGCGGAATTTCTTGAAGAAAGAGGTCTTGTAGGGGCGGCCGACGCCGGTGATGTGAAATTTCTCGTCGAGATTCACGATGGAGAACGTAGCGGTGTAGTCCAGGTCGCGGGGTGTATAGTAAACGAAATCCTCGGGAGCATTTTTTACCGAAATATCTTTGGAGAAGCCGTACATCGAACCGACGAAACGGTGAATCACATTGCTGTTGAACTCCGAGAGATCGGGGACATGAACCCCGGCGGTTTCGGCGAATTTGCGGGAGGCATAGTAGGCTCCGAGGGGCGCCCAGTGATGGTCGGTGCGCAGGTAGATATCCTCGTGGGCGTGCTCCGAAAGGGTCGTGTAGACGTTTACGGGACGGACGCCGGCGAGACGGGTGTATATGTAGTTGATTGCGGGGAGCTGCGACTTGTAGAGGCCGGGCTTCTTGCGGGCCTCGGCGGGACAGTAAAATTCCATCGCAATCGGCACGACCATGGAGTAGAATTTCACGTCGGGCATGGCGGAGGCGTATTTGTTGACGGCCTGGATGTAGGCGCCGCCGGCCGATTCGCTGCCGGCGTAGTTCATCAGGGCGCGGACCTTCTCGCCGGTCCCGACAATCAGGATTCCGGACTTTGCTACCTTTGCCTCTTCGCCGTCGGCGGCGGAAATGTCACCTTCGGGGATGGGGTCGGCGCCGGATTCCGTGGCGGCTTCGGCAGCCTCGGCAGCCGCGATTTTTTTCTCAGGATCCATCTCGGCGGCAATGTCGGCGGTCTGATGGAACACAAATGCCTCCTCGTCGGAGCCGCGGGTGATTCCCATCCCTTTCTTTACGGTCATGCTGAGGGTCATGAAATCGTCACGGAAGGGCTGCGAGTCGCTGAACCATGAGGAGAGGTCGGCGGTGTAGGAGCCGTCGAAAAGGCGCGCGAAGGTGAATTCGGGAGCTTTTTTCAGTTCGCGGCGCTCGAGTTCGGAGAAGGTCGGGCGGGGGAGGAACAGGAATACAAAGGCCAGAGCTGCGAACAGCAGGCCGATGGATATTAGGAATATGTAATGGCGGATCATTTTTCAGGAACTTAGGGGAGAGACGAGGACCGAGGGGAGTGGAAATTTTTCAGAAACGGGTGTAGAGGAAGGCGTTGTTGGTGGCGCCGATGAGCAGGGCGACGCTGAGTATCAGCAGTATGGCTCCAACGCCGATGCGCGAGAGGGTGGTGATGCTCTGGGCGAAGCCGTTGCGCTCGCCGAACAGCCGTCCGGGAATGGCGGAGACATAGCTGCGCACCGGCATGCAGAAGATGATTGCGGTGATCCAGAGCCAGAAGTTGTTGAAAACCGCCCCTTCGACGGTGAAGTCGGCTGGATGGCCGCTGAAGCCGAAGATGGCGCTGAAGAACTGTCCGAGCGCCCGGGTGTCGTCGAAGTAGAAGATACCCCACCCGAGCACAACCAGCAGGAGGGCATAGAGGTGCAGTACAGGCTTGGGAATCTTTGACTTCCAGGGGATTATGGTGAATTTTTCGACTGCGATAATCAGTCCGAAGTATAGACCCCAGATAATGAAATTCCAGCTGGCGCCGTGCCACATACCGGTCAGAAACCAGACCACCAGAATGTTGAACCACTGGCGCCGGCGGTTACCGCCGAGGGGGATGTAGACGTAGTCGCGGAAGAAACTGCCGAGCGACATGTGCCATCGGCGCCAGAAGTCGGTGATGGTGTCGCAGCAATATGGGTGGTTGAAATTTTCCTTGAAATGGAAACCGAGGCACCGGCCGATGCCGATGGCCATGTCGGAGTACCCCGAGAAGTCGAAGTAAATCTGGAAGGTAAAGGCTATGATGCCGATCCATGCGCCGCCGGTCGACAGGGAGTCGAGGCCGTTTTTGAGGAATGTGTCGGCGATTTCCGAGAACTGGTTGGCGAGAATTACCTTTTTGCCGAGGCCGATGAGAAAGCGGAAGGCGCCGTCGGCGATATCTTCCGGGTCGACCTTTCGGGAATTGATTTCGCGGGCGATGGTGTCGTAGCGTACAATCGGGCCGGCGATGAGCTGCGGGAACATAGAGATGTAGAGCAGCAGGTCGGCGTAGCGGCGCTGGGCGGGAGCGTCGAGGCGGTAGACGTCAACGAGATACGACACGGACTGGAAGATGTAGAAGCTGATGCCGATCGGCAGGCCGATTTGCGGCACATCCACCGGAATTCCGATGTCGTTGAGTATCCGGGCGAAGAAACCGAGATATTTGAACGAGCAGAGAATCAGGATGTTAGCCGTCAGGCCGGTGACAAGGGCGATTTTGCGCGTCGAGTGCCATCGGACCATCCAGAGTGCCGAGAGGTAGTTCAGCAACACCGTGAAAATCATCAGCAGCACGTAGACTGGTTCTCCCCAGGCATAGAACAGCAGGGAGAAGACCACCAGTGTTGCGTTGCGCCACACGTGCGACGGGTTGCGGAGGTCGAGCGAGCGTTTGCGGTCGACCCATCCGGCTGCGGCGTAGAGCATGATGAATGTCGGCAGAAAGACAAACAGGAA
>CABUTS010000030.1 GCA_902494515.1 uncultured Muribaculaceae bacterium
GGCTTAACCGGTTCTGCAGGTTTGGCGGGTTCTGCAGGTTTGGCCGGTTCTGCAGCAGGCGTTTCCGGCTCTGCGGCAGGGGGGGTCGGCTCGCTTTCAGGCGTTTCGGGAAGCTCACCTTCCGGCAACTCTTCTTCGGAATCTCCGGGGTCAACACCTTCGGGACTTCCGGAATCGAAGCCTTCGGGCTGTTCGGGGTCGAAGCCTTCGGGAGCGACTCCCGGCGGCTCGTGCTCGAAGTATTCCGACGGGAGCACGCGTTCCTGGGTGTCCTCGTAGACCTTGTCCTGCATATAGCGGAAGTAGTCGTCAAACGAGCGGCCGGACCGCAGCAGCTTATCAAAGTTCTCAACCGAAATAACTACCGGACGAACCTGCCCGGGGAGCTTGAACGACGGCGAAGCATTGAGTACCTGCAGATAGTGATTTATCTCCCGGACATTGGCGAACCCTTTGATTATCAACAATCCCAGGCGCCCGAAGTTCATCTGCTCGAGGTCAAAATCCTTGACCACGAACGACGAGAAGTTATGGCGCGCAACCTCAAACAGAAGTGCGTTGGGATTGATTTCGTCGGTCGGATAGGTCAGAATCAGCAGCTGCTGCTTCGACGGGTCGAGCGAGAACTCCATCGCCGTGGTGTCGGCGGCCACGGAGTCGTTGCCCAGCCGGATATCCCAGATCATGCCGCGCATATTGGAGCTGCCGGCCTGCAGTTTCTTACCCTGCGCCAACCCAGTGAGGTAAGCCGAAGCATACTCCGACATATCGCTGTCGGGGTAACGCTCGAGCATCGTCATCAGCGTCTGCTTGAACTCCTCAGGCTTATGGTCAGTGACGAATGTAAGCGCCTGGAGGAACATGAACTTCGGCATCAGCTTGCTCAGCGGATATTTCTCCGAGAAGGAGTCGTAAAGCGCATGGACCTCGGAATTCTTATCGTTGAGATACGCCTCCAGGATATTGTCGTACAACACATTCTCCATCTCCTGCATCCGCCTGAGCGACCCGATATAGTCGGGATCCTTCAGCGCCAGGCCATACTTCGAGTCGGCGAAGTCCGCGAGAATCAGCTGACGGTACTTCTCCGCGCGGGCCGTGTCGCCCATGCGCGTATACATCAGATACAGATTATAATATACATCGAGGCGATATTCATTGTCGGGGTAACGGGTCAGCAGTTCGTCGAACTCAGCTTCGGCGGCGGGGAAATCCTCCATCTTGTCCTTTAGGATGACACCCATGTTGTAGAGCCCCTCCTGAATCACGTCGTTGCAGGTTTTCTTCTCCAGGTCGGTCTTGGGAATCTGCTTGAGGTAATATTCGGGATAATGGGGATCGGTCTCCTTCTTCAGAGCCTCCTCATCCTGAGCGGGGACACTGTCGTTGGGCAGATCCCCCTCCGCCCCGACCTCCCCCTCGGGGTTTTCGCTGCCGTCAGCAGCACCGAAATCGTTGAACGAGAAGGTCTGCTTGTTGCGGCGGCGCCAGTCATCCTCGAGCTTACGGTTGCCCCAGCGGCGCTGGAACTCGGTTCGGCCGGCATTCTTGGTTGCGGTGTTGTAGAAATACCATGAGTCGTCGCCGGTGTTCATGGTGAACACCTGGTTTTTCTGGTCGGTCAGGGCGTTGTCGTCCTTCTTAGACATAAACTCCTCGCGGGCAGCGGCCTCGGCCTCCTCCTTCTCCTTCTTTTTCAGCTCCTCGATAATTTTGTTGATAACCTTCAGCTGCTCCTCCTGCGGCATGGCGGCCAGACGGAGAAGCGAGTCGTTCAGCTCCACGTTCTGGGAGTAGACGGCGAGTTCGTCGAGGATGTCGCTGCGGCGCTTCAGCGTCGCGTAGTCGGGGAAAGTCGCGGGGAGCACGGGCACAGCCTCGGAATAACATGGCTGCGCCTTGGCGTAGTCGCGGCGGTCGTAATAAAGGCCGCCGAGGGTAATCTGCGCCAGAGCCTTGTCGATGCCGCTGCGGGTGGATTTCTCCACCGCAAGAGCATAGTTTTCAATCGCCTTCAGGGTATCCTTGCGCGAAAGATACAGATTGCCGATGGCGTAGTATATCTGGTCGAGGTACTGCTTGTTGCGATCGTAACGGGTCATGCGCTGCAGGGCCTTGACCTCGCCGGAGATATCCTCGCCCTGAAACACTTCGCTCTGCTTGATGCGGGCGTTGAACTTGGCGCGATAAGAGGCCGACGAACTGGCTCCGGCGGAGTGGAACGCCCGGTATGCCATCTCCTTGTTCCCGGCGCGGGCGTAGCACTGCCCCCGCAGAAAGTTCAGACGGATTTTCTGCTGCTTGCTGGCATATCTGACCGCCTGCGTGAGCGCTTCGGCAGCCTTGTCCCACTCCTGCTGCTTGACATATAAATCGCCCTGAGCGCTGTAATACAGCCCTTTGAGCTCTTTATTCACCAGATCCTCGACCGGCTTTATGCGGCGCAGGATGGTCTCGGCCTCGAACAGCCACCCCATGGCCAGATAGGAGCGGGCCTCGCACAGCCGCGCCTCGGTGACGGTGGCCGGAAGCCAGGAAAAGTGACGTGAAATATAGAAAAAAGTGGAGGCGGCGCCGAGGAAATCGCCGTTCATATACTGCGAACGCCCCATCATCATCCAGGCATTGTGGAGGAAGGGGTTATACTCCTCGCGTTTCATCCAGGCCTTGTATTTTGGGTCGGAGGCTTTCCCGGCCTGTTTTTTCGGCTTCTTCTTTATGGAACGGAGCTGTATGGCCTTCTGGGCCTTCTCGATGGAGCGGTCGAAGTTGCCCGAGGGCTGCGGCGACTTCTCGTCGGCACGGGCGGCCGCCGGGTGAATCGGCAGGAGCGCCGAGTAATCATCCTCGTAGCTCTCCTCCATCTGGTGCAGGGTCTCCTTGTAGTGGGTATCGCCGTTGTAATATATGTTGTAGCGGGTGATAAACGCCTGATACTTACGGGTTGCGGCATTGTTCTTCTTAGGAGAACACGACGTGAAGGCCGGGGCTACAAGAGCCACGGCCACCAGCAGCCATAAGAGTTTCATGCAGGCGCAACGTTTCATCATAGAATAAACGCACGGGCACCCCGGATTATTGCTTTACCGCCCCGACATCAGGGGAAACGGAGGTTCCGGGAGCTGTGGTGTCTGAGGTTCCGGAGGCAGGGGAATCGGAGGTTCCGGACGGGGTGGTGTCTGAGGTTCCGGGAGCGGAGGCATCGGATGTTCCGGAAGCGGAGGTCTCCGGGGCCGGTTTCTCCTCGCTCTTGGGTTTGCAGCGGCGCAGCGTGAAGATGAACTCCAGACCGCCCCCCTCGCGGTTACGGACCGTAACGGAGCCACCCATGCTGTTGAAGGCACTCTTCACAATCGGCAGCCCGAGGCCGGTGCCGCCGGCCTTGCGCGAACGGCCGGTGTCGACGCGATAGAAGCGCTCGAACAGATGGACCAGATGTTCTTCCCCTACCCCGACACCGTTGTCGTAGAACGAGAAGGTGTAGAAGTTGTCGTTGCGGGCAATCAGGTTGACACCCATCACGGTGCCCTGCGAATAGGCTACCGCATTGCGTATCAGGTTGTTGAGCACACTGTTGAGCAGTTCGCCGTTACCCCAGATATGGCAGTCGAGCGGAATGTTGTAGCGGAACTCCATCCCCTTGGTGAGATCGCCGTTGTTGACATCGTCGGCGATCGAGAACACCAGTTCGTGGAAGTCGATGTCGCTCATCGGGATATCCTTTTTCTTCTCGTCAAGACGCGTCATGGTCGACAGGTCGTTCATCATCAGCACCAGACGCTCTACGTTCTGCTGCGCTTTCTGCAGGAAGTAGTTGCGCTCGTCGGCCGTCATGTCGGGGTTGCTGACAATCATGTCGAGATACGAACGGATGATGCCGATCGGGGTCTTGAGTTCGTGGGAGATATTGTTGGTCAGTACGCGGCGTATGTTGTTTTTCTCCTCGATGGCCTTGATGGCGATGGCATGCTCGCGCTCACGGCGCACGTTGGCCTGCATACGGGAGTTGTAGATGGCCACGACCTGACGGGAGATATCGCCGATTTCATCCGAGGGGAATTCACCCATGGGGATGAACTCGCGGTCGTCGGCCGCACGCGAGGCGAAGTCGCGCAGCAGCTCCACATTGCGCGCCTGGTGGATGGTGAACATCCACACCATGATGGTGCCCAGCAGTCCTACAATTATGATTATCAGCCAGAAAGTGTTGTCCACAACCAGGGCTTTCTCGACCTCGGCCGAGCGGGGCAGGTAGATGCGGATCTCCACACTCTCGTCCTTCGACAGGCGGCTGCCATACATGAACAGCTCCTCGCCCGACGGGAGGCGGGTGTTGGTAACCAACAGGCGGAAGCTGCTGTCGGGCATCACCTCGTAATGCGAATCCTTCACCTCGGCGGGTACCTCGTCGCGCACCGGTCCGAGTGAATAAAGCAGCTCGCCGGTGTTCCGGGAGTACACCGCGAGGTTCAGCCCCGACAGCGGGGAATCCCGCAGGTAGCGCTTCATGAACGTCAGGAAGGGGTCAATGGCGCGGTTAGCTTCCTGGGCATACAGGATGTTACCCTCGGCCATGGCCACATTGTTCACCAGAATCAACTCATGATAGTGCTGTTTATTGCGGTATTCCAGATACGCAAACAGACCGATTACGAACCAGATACACAGAAATCCGGTCAGAAACAGCCTCAGATGATATTTAATTTTAGGCCGGAACACGGTTGGATGAATCTATGGGATTTTTTCGACTCGCCGAAATCAGATTTCCGAGCGGAAAACATAGCCGAAGCCCAGACGGGTTACGATATTCTCGCCGTAAGGGGCGATTTTCTGGCGCAGACGGGTGATGTTGGTATCGATGGCACGTTTGGTGACTTCGGTGTCGCCCCAGACCTGATGCATGATCTCCTCGCGGGAGTGGATGCGCTCGCGGTGGGTCAGGAAGAAGAGAAGCATCTCGTATTCCTTCGGGGTGAGGGACACCTCCTTGCCGTCGACGAAGCAGGTCTTGTTGTTGCGGTCCACACGCATGGTGCGGAAGGTCAGGTCGGGCTCATAGTTGGAACGCGAGACGTTGAAAGCCACCTGCTGCGAAACATGGGTGCGGCGGAGCACAGCCCTCACTCGGGCTATGACCTCGGCGATCACAAACGGTTTGGTGATATAGTCGTCGGCGCCGATGTTCAGCCCCATCACTGTGTCGTCCTCGCCGTTGAGGGCGGAACAGAAGATGAGCGGGGTGTTCTCCGTTGCGGGAATGTTTCGCACGCGTTTTGCAAAGTCGAAACCGCTGAGGTGCTCCATCATGATATCCACGATCATGAGCTGATAGACCGAGAGGTCCATTTTCAGGGCCGATTCTGCCGAGTCTGCGGTGTCAACTTCGTATCCTTCGCGTTCGAGGTTATATTTAAGGATTTCGCACCAGGATTCTTCGTCGTCGATTACAAGTATTCTGATTCTCATAATGTTATGATTATTGTCGGGAACAGTCAGAGGCGATTTCAGGGCGCCGGACAAATCGTGCCTGAAATCGTTCCGAACCGGCCTCAGATGGGAGCCCCCGGATGTCGAGGATGGCCAGAAGCCGGCCTCCGGGGGAGTTCAAAAATTTGTTGGAATAAAGTTAGCTATTTTCCTATACAAAATTTGCAGATTTATTGTTAAAGAAAGTTAAATCAAATATTTGACCGAACTATTCCACCCCGGCTGCGTTTAGTAGGTATAATACAATATTTGCACTGTGTTTTTTCATGGTATTAGATTTAAGGTTAAAGATAAACCGAACAAGGCTGTCGTGAGACAGCCTTGTTTGCTTTATATACCTCCTTTACCTCGGTGTCCTGAACTTACTGTGGAGCTGTCCGAAGCGGTTTATTTGTCTCCGGCTCCGCGCTTCAGCGCGCCCCGAACCAGTTGTGTTTCAATATTGTATCTTCCGTAACAAGCAAAACTTTTAGCTCCGGCACGGCTTTGAGCATCTCATCGGCCTGCACGCGGCCGGGGGTAGCCATCAGCGCCGTGGCGTAGGCGTCAGCCTCCGCGCAGGTCGGGGCAACCACCGTAACGCTGAGGAACTCCGACGTCGCCGGCCGGCCGCTCCGCGGGTCGATCGTGTGCCCTACACGGCGCCCCGAGGCGTCGTGGTGAAAGTTCCGGTAATTCCCCGAAGTAGCCACGCCGCAGTCCGCCACCTCGATGATTTCCAACGGTTTATGTATCACGGAATCTTCGCTGAACTCCGGCGCGTCGACCTGAAGGCGCCACGAGTCGCCGCGCGGCGATTGCCCCGCCACAGCAACCTCGCCGCCAATCTCGACCATGGCGTCCGTGGCACCGTTGCGCCGCAGCATCTCCAGAATCAGGTCACAGGCATACCCCTTTGTAACCGCCGAGAAATTGAACGTCGTCCCCGCGGCTTTCTTGACCAGCCGCCCCCCGCGGATTGAACAGTCAGCGATTCCCACCAACTGCAGCGCCGAGTCGATCTGCGCCTGCGACGGCTCGAACAACGAGTCGGCGTCGACCTTTCCGGTGTAGCCGAACTTCCACAGGTTCACCACCGGCGACACCGTCGGATCGAACCGCCCCTGCGACAATCCGTTGACTCTAACCGAAATATCAAACACGCGGGTAATCAGCGAATCCACCGAATCGGTTGCGCCGCGATTGATTTGCGAAATCAGCGACCCTCCGGCGAAGGGGGACAGTGAGTTTTCCACCTGCCGGAACACCCCCTGAATCGAGTCGCCCAGATCCGCCGGGGCACAGTAAGTGATGCGGTAGGTGGTGTTCCACACCGCCCCCTCCTTGAGCCGCCACTGCGGAGCCTTCCGGCAGGATGAAAGCGCCCCGCCCAAAATTGCGGCAACCATCACGGCCCCGACCAGCATCCGGAGCCCGGCTATTTTGTTAAAAACTGGCATTTTTGTCGTAATAATAACCATTTTTTCTTCTGAGAAAATTATTTTCACAAAATTATTGAATTTTCTTGCATTATCAAACTTTTTTGTCGTATATTTGTATGTAGAAACAGAAAGCTTACTTCCGGGCGCGTCATCCCCGGTTCGTCGGAACAACTATTCCTAACATCCTAAAACCTAATCCTTCGGAGCAGTTTAAAAAGCCGCCGCCTATCATTTCCTAACAAACCTATTTATTTGTCATGAACACTTCCTACATCTTTCTCGCCGAAGGTTTCGAAGAGCTCGAAGCCCTGACTGTCATCGACGTCCTCCGCCGAGCCGGAATGGACATCAAATCCGTCTCCATCTCCGATTCACTTACAGTCACCGGTTCTCACGGTGTCAGCGTTCAGGCCGATCTGCTTTACGACAAGACCGACTTCATCACTCCCGAATGGCTCATCGTGCCCGGTGGCATGCCCGGCGCCGTGAACCTTTCGAAATTCGCGCCCCTCAACACCCTGCTAATCAACCAGGCCGTCAGCGGCAAGGTTGCCGCAATCTGCGCCTCCCCGGCTGTAGTTCTCGCCCCGCTCGGCATCCTCGACGGCAAAGACGCGACCTGCTACCCCGGCATGAACAAGGGCATCGAAGGAGTGACCTGGCGCGACACCCCCGTAGTAGCCCTCGACCGAATCATCACCGGCAACGGTCCCTCCGCCGCCCTGCGTTTCGCCCTGGCTATCGTCGCCAACTCCATGGGGGAAGCCGTAGCTCAGGAAGTCGGCTCCGGCATGCTCTTCTATCCCAGACATGTAAACTTCTACTTCTGACAGAACTATTAAAAAACCATAAAATTCAGGGGCCTGCAAATTAATCTGCAGGCCTCTGTTGTTTTATTTGTAACTTTGCAGATTCAACAGAATCCAATACACCTATATTATATTATGACTTTTCAGGAATTAGGCATCAGCCAGCCGCTGATTCACGCCGTTGAAGATCTTGGTTTCGTTAACCCCATGCCCGTGCAGGAAAAGGTCATCCCCCACCTGCTCGAAGGGGACGGCGACGTCGTCGCCCTCGCCCAGACCGGCACCGGCAAGACTGCCGCCTTCGGCCTGCCGGTGCTCCAGCGCATCGACCCGGAACTCATCGTGCCTCAGGCGCTGATCCTCTCCCCTACCCGCGAACTTTGTCTCCAGATCGCCTCCGATCTGGCCGACTTCTCGAAATACCTCCCCGGGGTCAAGGTTCTCCCGGTCTACGGCGGCTCCTCGATCGAGAGCCAGATCCGCTCGCTCCGCGAAGGGGTGCAGGTGATTGTCGCCACCCCCGGCCGCCTCATCGACCTAATCGGCCGCGGCGTCGTCAAACTCGGGGATGTACACACCGTCATCCTCGACGAAGCTGACGAGATGCTCAACATGGGTTTTCTCGACTCCATCAACGAGATTCTGGACCATGTTCCCGAGGACCGCAAGATTCTGATGTTCTCCGCCACGATGCCCAAGGAGATCTCACGCATCGCCCAGCGCTACATGAAGGACCCGCAGGAGTTCGTAATCGGTACCCGCAACGAGGGGGCCGCGAACGTCCGACACATATATTATATGGTGAACGCGCGCGACAAGTACCTCGCCCTGAAGCGTATCGCCGACAACAGCCCGAACATCTACGCCATCATCTTCTGCCGCACCCGCCGCGAGACCCAGGAGGTGGCTGAAAACCTCATCCGCGACGGCTACAACGCCGACGCCCTCCACGGCGACCTCTCACAGCAGCAGCGCGACCTGGTGATGCAGAAATTCCGCGACCATGTGATAACCATGCTCGTGGCCACCGATGTCGCTGCCCGAGGCCTCGATGTCGACAACCTCACTCACGTAATCAATTACGGTCTCCCCGACGAGCCGGCGGTCTACACCCACCGCTCGGGCCGAACCGGCCGCGCCGGAAAATCCGGCGTCTCCATCGCAATCATCCACTCCCGCGAGAAGGGGCGTCTGCGCGAAATCGAGCGCATCATAGGCAAGACCTTCGAGCGCAAAGAGGTCCCCACGCCGGAACATATCATCGAGAAGCAGCTGTTCAGCCTCGCCGACCGCATCGAGCGCACCGAGGTCGACGAAGCGGAGCTATCGAAGTACCTCCCCGGCGTGCTCAAGAAGCTCGGCTGGCTCTCGGGCGAGGACCTGCTGAAGCGGATTTTCACCATCGAGTTCCGCCGTCTGCTCGAATATTACAAGGACGCTCCCGACATCGATTACATCGACGAGAAATCCTCGCGCGGCGACAAGAAGGATAAGAAAGCCAAGGGTGAACCCCGCTCGAAAGAGGACAAGGACCGCCGCACAGCCTCGAAGGGTATGGAGCGCGTGTATGTCAACGCCGGCAAGCGCGAAGGTTTCTACGCCGGAAACCTCATCGAGATGCTCAACAAGAATGTCGAGGGGCCGCGCGTGGATGTCGGGCGTATCGACCTGATGCCCGGTTATTCGCTGTTCGACGTCAAGAAGTCTGATGCTCTGCGCGTTGTGGCGGCACTTAAAGGTGCCGAATTCCTCGGCAAACGGCTCTTCAGCGAAATCGCCGACCCCGACAAGGACTACGCCAAGGCCTCCGTCCGCAAATCCCGCGACAAGGAGAAGGATGTCGACGCCTACGCCAAATTCAAGAAGAAATCGCGCCGCCGCTGATTATAGGTTTTTTCGCTGACCGAGCGCCGAAACGCGCTTTGACTCGAATTCTTAGCTGACCTTTCGCCGGTTTTTTCGCGGAAACGCGCTTTGTTTCCGATTCTTTTTGTAACTTTGTGATTATGATTTTACGCAACTTCAAATCACTCCTCCTGATGGCCGCAATGCTTCTTGCGGGCGCGGCTGCCTCCGCGCAGAACGTTGTGGAGGAGGTGGTGCCCCCACTGTTCGATACCGACTCGCTCTTCTCCGGCGTCACCTTGGCCGACAGCGCGGCAGCCCCGGAACCCTCCGACGCCGCCGGATTTTTCGTCGACGCCCCGACCGCGATTTTCCCGACCATCGACCGCTCCACCCGTCTGGATATGATTGACTATTTCAACGCCGGTTCCTCCAAGGCTTCGGCGAACGTCGTCAACGGCGAGTGCCGCGTGATTTCCGACACCCCGGAGCAGATTGTGGTCCAGACCTCCGGAGTTTCGGAGGTAGCCCTGGCCCTGCTCCCCTCCTCCAACAAGAAGTGGGGCGACAGGATTCTCATGGTGGTCACCACCCTCAGCACCCCCGCCGAGGACTCCGCGGTGAAGTTCTACACCACCTCCTGGGAACCGATCGAAGGGGTTTTCGAGGTGCCGATGCTCGACGACTGGATGCTGCCCGAAGCTAAGAAAGACCCCGCGCCGGTGCAGAACGCCCTCCCGTTTGTCATCGCCCGGCTGACCTACAACCCCGAATCCCGTCGCGCGGTTTTCACCCACAATCTCCCCGACTTCGTGGCTACCGAGATGCTCGGCGTCGCCCGGAGTTCCATCCATCCGAAGCTAACCTTCCGCTGGGACGGCAAGCGTTTCGTCAAAGAAAAATAGAGCGTTCCGCCATCGTTCCGGACTTCCCGTCAAAGTCATTGTTCCGGACTTCCTGTCAAAGAACACAAATGCCTGAAAACCAAGCAATATCACTCCTCGACCTCACCCGGCGCATCAGCCGTCTGGTATCGCAGCCCGAGACCCAGAATGTATGGGTCACCGCCGAGCTGCAGGATGTCGGCGTGCGCGGCGGCCACTGCTACATGGAGCTGCTCCAGAAGGACGACAACGGCGCCCAGCTGGCGCGCATCCGCGGATGCTGCTGGGCCTCGGTGTTCGGTCCCCTCTCCCGCAAGTTCCGCAACGCCACCGGTCAGGAATTCACCTCCGGCATCAAGGTGATGCTCCGCGTCAGCGCCTCGATGCACCCCGTGTTCGGCCTGTCGCTGGTCATCAATGATATAAACCCCGAATTCACCCTCGGCGACCTCATCCGCCGGCGCAACGAAATCCTGCGCCGCCTCCAGCAGGAGGGGATTCTCGAGGCCAACCGCCAGCTTCAGTGGCCTACGGTAATCCAGCGCATCGCCGTAATCTCCGCCAAGGGGGCCGCCGGCTACGGCGACTTCATCAACCAGCTCTACTCCAACCCCTACCGCCTCCGCTTCACCACCAAGCTGTTCCCGGCCATAATGCAGGGGACCTCGGCCCCCGGCTCGATCATCGCCGCCCTGACGCAGGTCGCCGCCGAAATGGACCGCTGGGACGGCGTGGTCATCATCCGCGGCGGCGGCGCCACCTCCGACCTCCAGGCCTACGAAGACTATAACCTCGCGGCAGCCGTGGCGCAGTTCCCTCTGCCCGTTGCCATCGGCATCGGCCATGAGCGCGACATAACGGTTCTCGACTGGGTCGCCAACACCCGCCTGAAGACCCCGACCGCCGTAGCCGAATGGCTCATCGCCCGCGGCGCGGAAATCTACAACGGCCTCATCGCCGCCGGCAACCAGATACTCCGCTACGCCGCCGAGCGCATCGCCGGCAACAAGGAGCAACTCGCTCAGGCCGAGGCACTTCTCCCCGTAGCCGCCACCGGTGCCATCGAACGCTCGCGCAACCGCCTCGACCGCGCCCTGACCTCGCTCGGCGGCCTCTCCGCCTCGAAAATCGCCCCTGCCAACGCCCGCCTCGACATGACTCTCGAACGCCTCGGTCAGGCCGGACAGCAAGCCCTGCGCCGCGCCGCCGACCGCCTCGACGCCTCCGAGAAACTCCTTCAGGTCCTCTCCCCCGCCGCCACCCTTGCCCGCGGCTACTCCATAACCCGCATCAACGGCCACGCCGTCACCTCCGTGGACGACGTCCTCCCCGGCGCCCTCCTCGAAATCACCCTCGCCGACGGCTCCTTCCTCGCCCACACCCCCTGACCCCATCAACCCCTCAACTCCCCCACTCCCACACTCCTCAACTCCTCAACTCCTCAACTCCTCACCCCCACAATGGAAGAAAAAGATATCAAGAAGCTCACCTATAACGAAGCTTTCGCCGAACTCGACGCCATCCTCCGCCAGATGCAGTCCGACACTTGCGACATCGACCGCCTCGCAGCCCTTACCCGCCGCGCCACCGCCCTCATCGCCGAGTGCCGCTCCCGCCTGACCGCCACCGACCAGGAACTCCGCTCCATCCTCGCCGACCTCGAAAAATAACCGGCCTTGAATATATACGATCTGCGCCGGTTCGGCACCGCCATTTTTCTCGTCATCTCCGCTGCGGTGGTGGTGGCGTTTGTCCTTGTGTCAAACAACCTCGTGGCAGACCTCGCCGCGCAGGAGCGCGAACGCATGCAAATCTGGGCCGACGCCACAAAACAGATCGCCGACATCGGCCAGAACTCCGGCGCCGAGGACACAAACCCCGACAACCTCGAGTTCCTCCTCAGCATCGTCGAACGCAACCACACCATCCCGGTGCTCCTCACCGACAACAACGGCCACATCCTCCTCCACCGCAACTTCGACCTCCCCGAGGAGGTCGACTCCCTGGCCCCCTGGGTCATCTCCCCCGCCAACGAAGCATACCTCCGCGGCAAACTCCACGACCTCGAGGAACGGGCCAATGTAATCCACATCATCATCTCACAGGACAACCTCCAGCACCTCTATTACGACGACTCCAAGCTCCTCCGCCGCCTGAGCTATTACCCTTACGTCCAGCTGGCCGTGATGCTGGCCTTCATCGCCGTGGTCTACTTCGCCGTCAACTCCACCCGCAAGGCCGAGCAAAACAAGGTCTGGGTCGGACTTTCCAAGGAAACCGCCCACCAGCTCGGCACCCCGATCTCCTCGCTCATGGCCTGGATAGAGCTGCTCCGCTCCACCGGCACCGACGAGGATATGGTCCGCGAAATGGACAAGGACGTCAGCCGGCTGTCGATGATTGCCTCCCGTTTCTCGAAAATCGGCTCACGGCCGAAGATGGAACCTGAGGACCTCAACACCATTGTCGAGAAAGCCTCCAGCTATATGCAGACCCGCATCTCCAGCCGTATCTCCCTGACCTTCAGCCTCTGGCCACACCCGCTGCAAACCGAGATGTCGGCGCCGCTGTTCGAATGGGTAATGGAGAACCTCATCAAAAACGCCGTCGACGCCATGGAGGGGAGCGGCAAAATCTCCGTCCGCACCTTCGCCGAAGGCTCCCATGCCTGCGTCACCGTAACCGACACCGGCAAGGGAATCGCCCGCAAAAACCACCGGACCGTCTTCCAGCCCGGCTACTCCACCAAAAAGCGCGGCTGGGGTCTCGGTCTGGCCCTTGCCCGCCGCATCGTCGACCAATACCACCGCGGCCACATCTTCGTCAGCTGGTCCGAACCCTCCAAAGGCACCACCTTCAAAATCGAGCTTCCCCTCCTCAAATCCAAGTCCTGACCGCCCCTTTCACCGCTCCATCACAACACCAACGCAACTCCGCCACAGCGAGGTTGCGCTGCCACCGTTTCGCCCCCGCCGCAACTCCGAATGTTAACAAATTAACAATTGTTATTAACTGAATTTTGCTAAAGATTTATTAAAACAATGCGGATTTTATTAAAGCTTGCTAACACCGTGAACTTTCATACTTTATAATTTGTATAGTTTCGGGGGAATTTGTAACTTTGTAGCGGATTTGGCAACGAACCCTATCGCTCGTCGTAATGGCTGAGTATCTCTCTCCCGATTTCTCTCCGTCAACGGCAGCGGCCGGTCGGTTCCTATTTTGAAACCGAGAGGCTTCTTCTGTTGAATTTTGACTTTCGATTCTTTTAACTCCCGAATCCGCATAGGCGGATTCCGCCGGATACACCGCCCGCGAGGACGGCTCACGGCGCAAAAGTCATAGTGATAGCAAACAGGCTTTATTGCTTAAGTTTTCATGATGATATGTATGTGTGTTGGGGGAATCGACCGGCAACCTTCGAGCTCCAAAATCCACCCGGAACTCACGCCTCTCTCTTTTCGGTGGAGTGGATGCAATTTGACAAAAATCAACGTGCAACCAGGTGAATTCCAATCAAGCCGCTGCTCCCCCGGTCAGCGGCTTTTACATTTCCTCCCTTTCCTCCGGGCAGCGGCTTTTACATTTCCGGCGCCGCGGGGATGAAACTTTTCGTCGCCCGGAATTGGAAAAATTGGAATAAAGCAGTAACTTTGCAGCCGAATACAATATATCGTCTACAGCCGGAGTCGCTTATCCGATATTTCAACCGAACTCTTCCATGAAAAAACTCGCAGTAGTTTTCATCTTTTTATGCTGCTTTTTGTCTGTTTACCCTCAGGGACTGCAATTCCACGGCAATGAAAAAACCATTGCCGAGCGGTCGTCGCTTGCCATTCCGGCTGAGGAGAACCAGGCTGAAAGAGTGTCGGTCTACGAGCTGAGTTTCTCCATCCGGAACCACAATATCAACAGCCCGGGCAACATATTCTGCCTACACAACACGCTGAACGGCAATAGCTTTGCCCTGACCTTCAACTATAACGCGAACAACGGGCTGGCCACCTTCATCTTTGCCCGAAGCGGCGAGCGCAACCTGTTCTCCACGGAATTCCCGGGCGACTCCCTGCCGGAAAAGACGATGCCCGTATGGCTGAAAATCGACCGGGACGCCGGTAAAATCGACATCGCCATCGGTCCGCGCAAAGCCACCGTTGCTGTGCCGGAACTCAAGGAGACGGACTTCGCTCCCCAGCTCCATTTCAGCATGAGTCACCACATGATCGAGAGCGCCTCGTTTTCGATCCGCGACCTGAGAATCACCGCCGATGGCGAGATGACCGAAATTCCCCTCTCCGAAAGCGCCGGCACTACGGTCCACGACTCCGAGGGGAACGCCGCCGGCGAGGTCTCCAACCCCCGCTGGCTCATCAACAAATCCTATTACTGGCAGCCGGTCTGGAAATTCTGTTCCTCCACACCGACGGGTTTCGTCTTTGACCCCGCCCGCCAGCTCTGCTATTCCTACAACGCCGACTCCCTGCGCGTTCTCAGCGTCCGCACCGGAGTTTCCGAAACGCCCCCCTGCGGGGAGGCTCCCTCCCCACCTGCATGGGGATGAACATTTTCGACCCCGAAACAGGCCGTATTATCCCCTACGAGGTCTACAACGAGGCCCTTTTCACCGAACTGGACCCCGCCTCAGCCGAATGGCATATCCTGAAACGTACCCCGCAGAACGCCGTATGGCACCACCACGCCGCCGTTTTCCGCAAAAAGGACAACACCCTGCTGCTCTTCGGAGGCTACGGCAACCGCCGATATACCGGCGAACTGATCCTCTACAACCTCACCTCGCACGTCTGGGACACCATCCCCCTGCGCGGCGACCGCATCGACCCGCGCTTCTACACCTCGGCGATGATGACCGCCTCGGAAGACACCCTCTACATCTACGGCGGCAAGGGTAACCCCGAAGGGCTCCAGGACCTCGGCACGAAGTATTATTACGACTTCTATCTCATTGATCTGCCGCGCCGTACGGTCAAAAAGCTGTGGGCTCAGGCCGCCCCGGCCGAAAACCGTGTGCCCGCCCGTACGCTCATTCCCGGCCCCGACCGGCAGTATTTCTACGCCATCACCTACCCCGAATACCGGCCCCACTCCTCGCTGCAGCTCTACCGCATCAACATGGCCGACGGCGCCGCGACTGCTGTCGGCGACTCCATTCCGCTGATTTCCGAGGAGATTATGACAAACGTGGCGCTTTACAGCAACCCCGCGCTCGAGCGCATCTACTGTGTAGTCCAGCAGTTTGAAAAATACGGACAGACCACCACCTCGCTCTACTCCATCGCCGCGCCCCCGGTGACGGCTGAACAGCTGCTCGGCCCGGCCACGGGCAATCGCAGCGCTGTCCGACTGATACTCATAATCTTAGCTGCAGCGTTGCTGGCGCTTATCGCCTTTATGCTGCTGAAACGCAGGAAAGCCCCTCATCGGAGGCAAGCCGAACCTCCGGCCCCCGCGCCTGCCGTCCCGACCGCACCGGCCTTAAGATCTTCAGAACCCAAGCCGGAGCCGGAAGACCAGGGTGAAATCATTACACCCGCCGAGCCGGAAGCCCCTGAGACCCGCGCCGAAGACCTCCTGTTCAGGCCATCGAGCAATTACATCGCCCTGTTCGGACCATTCACCGTGCTCGACGCAAAAGGCCGGTCTGTAACCCACCTTTTCAGCCCCAAGCTCAAACTCATTTTCCTCTATATCTTCCTCCACAGCGTTAGCCGCAGCGGAGTGACATCCTCCGACCTCAACGCCACATTCTGGGCCGACAAGGAGCCTGACAAGGCTAAAAACCTCCGCAACGTAACCCTCAACAAGCTCCGCAAGGCCATCGCCGACATCGAAGGCATCACCCTGAACTATGAACAGGGGGTATTCCGCATCGAAACCGAAAGCCCCTGCTCCGGCGACATAGAACGTCTCTGCGACCTCACCGGAAAACTGACCGACACCGACCCCTCGGCCGACAAAACCGACGAAATCAACTCCATAATCCTCCGCGGACGTTTCCTGGCCGACACCCCCGACCCCATTTTCGACTTCTTCCGCCAGAGAATAGAGACATTCCTCGAGAAATACCTCACCGCGGCGATTACCCGCAGCTATAAAGAGGGAAAATTCGACCTGACGCGACGTCTGAGCGACGCGCTGTTAGCCACCGACCCGCTGTCGGAAACCGCCCTCACATACCTCATCCGCATCTCGCTGGCCACCGGCCGCCACGACCGCGCCCAAGCCCACTACAAGACCTTCACCCGCAATTACATCCGCATGATGGGCGAACCCTTCCCCCGCCCCTTCTCCGACTTCACCTGATTTTTAATTCCGACAAAAATATAAGCCGGAGGCCATCACGGTCGCCGGCTTACGCTGTTTTTTTTGTTACTTCTTATCTTATTTACCTTTTGGTTAAGATCTTATCTTGCTTACCTTTAATTATACCGTTTGAATATTACCGGAGGTTCTTCTTGACGAGAGCCACGAAGCGGTCGGGGGAGACAACCCGGACGTTGGAGTTGAGACCGTCGATGACACGCTTGATAGCCATCTGGTCTTTGGTCCAGCAGTGGACGAAGACGAAGGTGTAGCCTGCGGCTGAATGGGGATTTGCCGGACGGCTGTTGATCTGGGCGATTACCGAGGATTCTTCGCCGCGGGTCGAGCCGCCGTCGATGCCGGCCCAGAGCACACTCCCCTGTTCGATTACAGGCTTGCCGTTGTCGGAGAAGACAATCCGGCCGTCACCCTTCTCGCCGTAACCGGTGTAGAAGATGGCGTCGATGTTGGGCTGCGCGAGGTATTTGTTGTAGACGCGGGGGTTGTTCATGATACCCTGGTCGAGGATATTCACGATGTTGAGGCCCGACTTGTCGACATAGTCGTTGAGGCGGACCAGATATGAATCGAGGTCGGCGTCGCTCATCTTCGAGGGGAATACGTAGCCGCTGCCGCTGGGCCCGGCGATGAAGTAGTCGTTCTCACCTGCGAAGTCGTAATACCAGCGCATTGCGGCGGGCGCGAGGTCGTAGAGAACCGGCGAGATGGTCATGCCGAGGGGGAACTGGCCGTGGACATCTGCATCGATGTAGCTCTGCATGCCCCAGAGGTTGAAGGCCACATTGTCGCCGTCGCTGACCACGAAGGTAACGTAGTGCACATTCTCCTCGGTGGCGTCGTCGGTGGTTGCCGGGCGCTGCTTCAGGCCTTCGGTGTCATAGATTGAGCTAAGAGTCGAGATGTTGGCTGCGAGGTCGGAGGGCACCATGCTGACACCCTGCGACGAAGCGTTGTTTACCATACCCCACTCGTCGGCGTCGTAATAACCGAAGCAGTGGGCGCCATCCTCGAGCGAGGAGAGGATAGAGGTGCGCCAGCTCCAGTCGTTGCGGGCGTTCTCGTCGAAGAAGACGAAAGCGCGGGTCATGGCGGCATAGTCGCGCAGATGGTGCACGATTTCGGGCTTGAGGTCGGCGGCGAGTGTCTTGTCGAGCTCGTTGCCGTAGTTTTCGAGCAGCCATTTCTCATCCTTGTCGGTGACATTGGCGAGTTCGGTCTCAATCCCCATCCCCTTGATAGCCTCAACCATATCTTCAGCCACGGCAATACCGCCGAGGATGCCGCAGAGCGAGGTGGCAACATTCACCGAATGGGAGTTGCCCGAGGAGTAGGGACGGTAGACGATGTAACCGTTGATGATACCGGCGTCGCGGTAGTGGGCAACCAGCGACGCGAGGTTGGAGTATTCACGCGCGGGAATCTTGTAGACATCCTTCATCTCGCGGAGCCATACGCTGGCGGGGCCACCCTCGTTGAGGTAGACCTGGTCGCCGCTGACTCTGGCGGCGATACCGGCGAGAGTCGAGACCACAACCTTCTCGGCATCCGTCAGGCCGGTGGCGGAAATCACGTTGAGCGACTGCAGCTGACGCCCTTTCAGGTGCACGGCGCCGCGGTCGAGCGGCAGGGAATAGTCGGGCTTGGTCTCCTCCGGTTCATCGGGAGGGGTCACGGGCTCCTCGGGTTCATCGTAATCGGGCATAACCACACCTTCGGTGGGATCCGACAGACAGGAGGTGAGCATCATCGCCGCAGCCCCGGCGGCGAGAAAATATTTAAAAGCTTTCATTTCTCTGGTTTATAAACACTGTCCGGGCCCGGAATCAAGCCCGGACAGGCTTGGTGAACAAGGTTGAGCGACCTTACTTTATGATTGAAATTGCATTGATTTCGGCTACATGGGTCGACCACTTGCCGTTGTATACTGCGGTGATTGTCAGGCGGAAATAGCGGGCCTGCTTGAAACCGGGGAGATAGGAGCGGTATTCGGCCTTACCCTCGGCGGGAAGGTCGGAGTAGGTACCGGCTCCCTCCCAATGCTCGCCGTCGAGACTCGTCTCGAGGGTCATCTCCTGAGGCCAGCCTTCGCCGTGGTCGCGGGAGACATACTGGAAACCGAGCATCTTCACCTCCTGGCCCATGTCGACGGTGATATGATGGGGAGGCTGAGGCTCGCCACCCTTCCACTGGGTGTGCCAGAATGTGCTCTTGAGCCCGTCGAAAGCGTGGATGGCATGACCGTTGTCGGAACCTTCGCCGCTGGTCTCCTCGGAGGAAACCTCAACGACCTTCCACTGGCTGCGGTCAGCCAAAGGCATGTTCCACACATCCTCGGCGCCGCTGAGCAGATAGTAGACCGTGGACTGGTGGGGGTTGATTCCGGCGCCGTCGGCTGCCGAGATGGTGACGGGGAGGAGATAGGAGTCGAACGGCTGGATCTTGCCGCGGGCATTCACGCTGATTGTCAGGTCTTCCGAAACGGTGGCGCCGGCGGGAATCACAGCGCTCTCCGGGAGGGTGTAGCAGTCGGCGGGGAGGAGCTCATAATCGGTGCCGCAGGCGGCGTTGTAGGCGTCGACCTTCGACTGGTCGACCGTAAGGGTGACATTGACGTCGGAGCTGGTTTCGAGACCGGAGGTGGTCACGTAGTCGCTGGCCGTAACCGCCACATGGAAGGTCTGGGTCATCGCCTCGCCAAGGTCGAAGTTCACGATATTCAGGCCGCGGGCCTCGGGGATATATATCGTTGTGGAGTCGTCGTCGCTGCAGGAGGTCAGGAACCCGGCAGCCGCGCACAAAGCGCCGAGACATAATATTTTATGGAATTTCATCTCTTTTAGTGTTTTAAGTGTAACCGGCTGGTTACAGGGATTTAAAGTTAATAGCCGGGGTTCTGGCCGTTGACCCATCCGTCCTCGCCGCCATTCTGCTGGCGGATCACGGGGTTGCGGTCGAGCACATACCCCATACGCCGTCGCCGTTGGTATCCTCGATTTTCATGCCGCCGACCGGACGGTTCATCACGCCGTTCTCACCGTCGGCGATCTTCCAGCGGATAATGTCCCAGTAGCGCTTGTCCTCGAAGGCCAGCTCGATGCGGCGGTCGCGGCGGAGAATGTCGCGGAGCTTGTTGACGGTGACGCCCGAGCGGTAGGTCTCGTTGATGGAGGGCATGTTGTCGCCGCGGGTGCGGACCTTGTCGAGCCAGATGATGGCGTCGGAGAGGTTGCCGCTCTCCAGCAGGGCCTCGGCGTACATCAGGATTACGTCGGCGTAGCGGAAGAAGATGTAATTGGCCATGCCGTTGCTCATCTGCAGGTTGTCGGCGCCGTTGACGCTCTCGTCGATGGTCTTGCGGGTGTAGTAACCGGTGGTTGCTGACTGTAACCTCGCTGGTCAGACGGGGATAGCGGGCATCCTGGTTGTCGGGGGTCCAGTGGTCCTGGAACTGGAGTTTGGTGGCGGAACCGGAGTCGAAGAAGGGCATAACCAGGGTCTCGCCGAGCGAGATGTTGGTGCGGGTGGCACCCTGGAAGAGGGCGTCGAGGTCGAAGCCTTTCCATTTCACACTGGGAGCCAGACCGAACACGATTTCGGGATTCCAGTTGGAACGGCCGATCACGGTCATATCGTTTTCATCGATTTTGCCGTCGGGCACACCTTCGGGACCCGAGAGGTCCTCATAGCGGAGGTCACCGGGGTAAACCTGACCCCAGGGCTGGGTGGCGATACCATCCTTCAGCGAGCCGTCGGGGTTGAAGTCATCATAGGTGAAGTAACCCAGGCAGTGGTAGCCGAACATCGTGCCGTCGGGACGGCCGGTGCGGCGGCGGTTGGGGTTGTTGTAGGTGGCTTCGGTCTCGAACACCTCGTCGAGGGTGTTGTGGGCGTAGGTGAATGTACCGCGGACACCGAAGGTCCAGTCCTTGTTGAACTGCTTGTTGAAGCTGACCATCAGGTCGACACCCTGGTTGTGCATGCGGCCGGCGTTCACCTGCGAGAGCTGGATGCCGTATTCGGCCGACACCTCGGAGTTGGGGGCCATGAGCATGTTGGATCGTTTTTCGTAGCAGAAGTCCGCTTCAGCCTGGAGCATGCCGTGGAAAGCGGCGAATTCGATACCGAGGTCGAACTTCTTGGCCTTCTCCCAGGTGATGTTGGGGTTGCCCTGGATGTTCTCCCACATACCCATCACGGGAACACCGCCGAAGTTGCCGGCTGTGCCGAAGCCGTAGTCGCTGAGATACTGGTATGAGCCGCCGGCGAGGTTACCGGACTCACCGTAGGAGCCGCGGATTTTCAGGCGGTTGAGCCATTCGATATTTTTCATGAAGGACTCGTTGCCGATGTTCCAGCCGAGCGAGACGGCGGGGAAGAAATCGAAGCGCTTGCCGGGAGCGAAGTAGTAGTGACCGTCGTAGCGGCCGCTGAGCTCGAGCAGATAGAGGTTGTCGTAGTTGTAGCCCACGCGGAACACGTAGCCCACCTGACGTTCCTTCCAGGATGTACCCTCGTTGCTGATGTCGGCGGGGTCGGAGCTGCCGGAGTTGATTTCGTCGACATTGATGCCGTAGTTGTTACGGCGGGCGCCGAGATTCCAGGAGCTCTTGTTGCGGGCCTCGACAACGGCGAGAGCCGTGATGTTGTGGGGGCCGAACGAGTTGGAGTAGTTGATCATACCCTGGATGGTGATGGGGGTATCTTCGGAGTATTTCTCAGTCAGGTAAGGCTTCTCCGGACCCTGGAAACCTTCGGTCCAGCGGTAGGGGTCAGACGAAGCGTCGAGGGTGTAGACCGGCATAGGGGTGAGCCAGTTCTTGGTCTTGGAGCGGTAGGGGTCGAAGCTGACAACACCCTTGACGCTCAGGCCCTTGACGAAGGGAAGCTCCTGGTTGACCGAGATGGTGGCGTTGAGCTGATAAGCGGGGCGCTCCTCGTAGCCGCTGCGGTAGGCCATGGCGTAGAGCGACTTGCCGACATACTGCCCCCAGAGGCCGTTGCTGTAGCGGATGGCCGACACCGGCGGGGTGCGGTAGGCCTGATACATGATGTCGCCCGACGATACACCGGGATATTTCTTCTTTTCATACCATCCGCCGAGGTTGAGGTCAACGGTGGTGGTGGAGGTAGCCTGAACCGAGATGTTCGACTGCAGGTTGAAGCGCTGGTAGTCGGTGGTGCTCCACATACCTTCCTGATAGAGGTAACCCATGCCGAGGAGTCGGCGCCGAGAGTCACTTCGGCGGTGGCGAAACCCATCATGGTTACGGAGAGTTTGTCGCCCGGCTTACCTTTGATAGTGAAATTACCGTCGATGTCAGCGGCTACCGTTATATTCTGTGTGAGATTCCGGATTGTGGCTCCGGGAAGGGGGTCGCCCGACACCTCGAGGACCGTGCCGGAGTATTGCGCGGAAGAAGATGTCACACTCTGTGCGGCCGCCGGCTGCGCGGCAGCTTCCGCCGAGGCCTCAAGTCCGCAGGCAAGCGTCAGCCCCAGACTCAGGGCCAGCGCGGCGGATGCCGTCAGACTTTTGGATTTTACAGGTTTTTTCATGTAGGGGTATTGATTTTTTTTAGTAACTTTGTACGTGCTTTACGGGACATCCGTCCGGGGGAGTGCCCTACGGTTCTGAAACTGCGGCAAAATTACGCCGCAGGGTGTTATTCAGCGGATTAACCCCGGGTTAATTTTGGCGTTAACCGGGCCGGAATTTTGTTAACCTTCCGAAAATTAACCCCGGGTTAATACCATGGCTAACCCGCGTGCGGTAATTTTGCAGTGTGTTCTGAAACTGACCCCAAAATCTCAATCATTTCAAATTTCCATGACACTAAAATCCATATCGGTTGCCGCGCTGCTCATGGCCGCGGGGATGTCGGCGGCTCAGGCGCAGCCGGCTCCCGAGCCCTACGGACTAACCCCCAACGAACGCCAGCTTGAATGGTACGGCCGCGAAATCATCGCCTTTTTCCATTTCGGCATAAACACCTTCGAGAATTTCGTAAATGAGGGTGACGGCCGCGCCCCCGCCGCTATTTTCAACCCTACGGAACTCGACTGCCTGCAGTGGATGGAGACGCTGAAAAACGCCGGAATTCCCGCTGCGATCCTCACCGCCAAGCATGCCGACGGTTTCTGTCTCTGGCCCAGCCGATACACCGACTACTGCGTGAAGAACTCCGCATGGCGCAACGGCCGCGGCGACGTGGTCCGCGAATTCACCGACGCCTGCGAGGAATACGGCATCAAGGCCGGAATCTACCTCGGTCCACACGACCGCCACGAGCACCTGCGTCCCGACTACTCCACCGACAAATACAAAACCTACTATTCCAACCAGTTGCGCGAACTGATGACCGGTTACGGGAAAGTCTGGGAGACATGGTGGGACGGCGCCGGTGCCGACGAACTCACCACGCCGCTCTACACCGAGTGGTACGGCATCGTGCGCGCCGCGCAGCCCGACTGCGTGATTTTCGGCACGAAGAACTCTTATCCATTTGCCGACGTGCGCTGGATGGGCAACGAGGCCGGTGTCAGCGGCGCTCCCTGCTGGGCCACCACCGACTCCATAGCCATCCGCGACGAAGCCAACTACTACAATGCTCTGAACCAAGGTCTTAAAGAGGGCGACGCCTACATCCCGGCGGAGACCGACGTCTCCATCCGCCCCAGCTGGTTCTACCACCCCGAGGAGGACTGCCGCGTGAAGTCGGTGGCTGACCTCTGGGACATCTACTGCACCTCGGTCGGGCGCAACAGTGTGTTGCTGCTCAACCTTCCCCCCGACCGCCGCGGCCTGATCAGCTCCATCGACTCCGCGCGCGTGGCTACCCTCCGCCAGGGTATCGACGAAACTTTCTCGCATAACCTCCTGAAAGGTGCCAAGGTAACCGCCACGAACCTCCGCGGCCCGAAGTTCGCCCCCGAATTCCTCACCGACGACGACCAGTCCACCTACTACGCCGGCAAGGACGGCGTAGTGACCTCCGACATCACCTTCCGCCTGCGCCGCCCGGAGACCTTCGACTGCCTGATGCTCCGCGAGGTGATTCAGCTCGGCCAGCGCACCACCCGCTGGTGTGTTGAGTATTCCGATGACGGCAAACACTGGACCGTCATCCCCGAAACCGCCGAACTGCAGTCGGTCGGCAACAAATGGATTGTGCGCTTCGCCCCCGTGACGGCGCGCTACGTGCGCCTGCGCATCCTCGGCGGCAACGCCACCCCGGCCCTCAACACCTTCGGTGTCTACAAACAGTCTGAACTGCTTAAATCAACAGTCTGAAATTCTTAAATCAACAGTCTGAAATTCTTAAATCCAATACATAATGTCACTTTTACATCCGACCAAACTCTTCAAAGCCTTATGCCTGGGAGCAGCACTCCTGCTCGGAGCCGTCACGGCGCACGCCGACAAGATTGTACCCGGCCGCAATTATGTGATCAAGAGCCCCACCGGGCTTGTGCTCGACTCGCAGGAGAGCTTTTCTCCCGGCGCCAAAATATTCCTCGCCAAACCCCTGAAGGATAAAGAATCGCAGGTATGGCAGTTCGTAGAGATTGACAAGGCGAAGGGTGTCTACGCCATCATCTCCCCCCTCTCGTCGCTGGCCATCGACAACGGTAACGCCCCCACGCCGGGCAGCGGTGCCCTCCAGTGGTCGCTCGACCCCAACAACGCCAACCAGCAGTGGCTCGTAATCCTCAACGACGACGGCAGCTATACATTCACCGGCAACGGCAACAGCCTCTCCCTCTCCACCACCGACGCCCCGCAATTCGGCGAGCCGCTGATCCAGCAGCCCGCCACCTCCGCAGCCCAGCGCTGGGAGGTCGTGGCCTCCAATCTCAAAGTGATGCCTGAGGCTGCCAAAACCAAGAGCGACTACGACTGGGAGAACCAGCACGTCATCGGAATCAACAAGGAGCCTGCTTTCGCCACCTTCATCCCCTTCGCCGATGCCGCCGAGATGAAGGCTGACCCCACTTACGCCAAGCCCTGGCTCCGCACCACCTCGAGCCGCTATATGCTCCTGAACGGCCAGTGGAAATTCAACTGGGTGAAGGCTCCCGAGGAGCGTCCGAAGGATTTCTACAAGCCCGGCTACGACGTCAGCGCCTGGAACGACATCACCGTCCCCTCCAACTGGGAGATGCTCGGCTACGGCACACCCATCTACACCAACATCACCTATCCTTTCCGCAACAATCCCCCCTTCATCCAGGGTCAGCGCGGCTACACCGTAGAGAAGGAACCCAACGCCGTCGGCTCGTACCGCCGCGACTTCACCCTCCCCGCCGGCTGGGCCGACAAGGAGGTCTACATCACCTTCGAGGGGTGTTACAGCGCCTTCTACCTATGGGTCAACGGCAAGAAGGTCGGCTACAGCCAGGGCCCGACAACCGATGCCCGCTTCGACATCACCAAATATGTGCGTCCCGGCAAGAATATAGTGGCCGTGGAGGTTTACCGCTGGAGCGACGGCAGCTATCTCGAGGACCAGGATATGTTCCGCATGAGCGGCATATACCGCGACGTATATCTGTCGGCCTCCCCCCGCACCCATCTGCGCGACCTGAAGCTCACCGATGAACTTTCGCCCCGCTACGACCGCGCCATGCTGACCGTGGCCGCCAAGGTCGCCAACCGCGGCAAGAAGGCTGATGCCGCCGCCATGCGCGCCACTATCTCCGACGCCGCAGGCCGTCAGATCCGCACCGCAACCACCTCCCTGACCCCAATGCCGAAAGGCTCCGAAAAGACACTCTCCGCCCAGCTTTCGCTCCGCGACCCGAAGCTCTGGAGCGCCGAAGACCCCAACCTCTACACCGTAGACATCGAGCTGCTCGACGCCGACGGCAACGTAACCGAGGCCACTTCCCAGAAGTACGGTTTCCGCACCGTCGAAATCAAGGATAACAAGGTGTATATCAACGGTATGCTGACCTACTTCAAGGGCACCAACCACCACGATGTGCACCCCCGTCTGGGCAAGGCTGTACCCGTGGAAACCATGATCGAGGATATCCTGCTGTTCAAGCGCAACAACATCAACACCCTGCGCACCAGCCACTACCCGAAGGACCCCAAGATGTATGCCCTGCTCGACTATTACGGCATCTACGTGATGGACGAGGCCGACCAGGAGTGCCACGGCAACCACTCGCTGACCAACAATCCCGAGTGGCGCGAAGCCTTCGTTGACCGCGCCGTCCGCATGGCCGAGCGCGACAAGAACCACCCCTCGGTAATCTTCTGGAGTCTCGGCAACGAGAGCGGCGGCGGATGCAACGCCGTGGCCGAGCGCGACGCTATCCGCGCCATCGACCCCTCGCGCCCCATCCACTACGAGGGGATGAACGAAGTCGCCGACATGGATTCCCGCATGTACCCCTCGATCAGCAGTATGATCGAGTCGGACCGCAACGGCAATCAGAAGCCCTTCTTCCTCTGCGAATATGACCACGCCATGGGCAACTCCATCGGCAATCTCGACCGCTACTGGGAATATATCCCCCGCTCGGAGCGCATGATCGGCGGCTGCATCTGGGACTGGGTGGATCAGGCACTCAACAAGCACGGCGAACCCGACACCAACTATTATTACGGCGGCGGTTTCGGCGACACTCCCAACGACAATGACTTCTGCTGCAACGGTATCGTTACCGTCGACCGCAAGGTAACCCCCAAGCTGCAGGAGGTAAAGAGCGTATATCAGTACATCCGTTTCTCCCTCAATGATTCCAACAGCGTGTCGCTGCAGAACGGCTACAATGTCTATAATCTCTCCGACTTCAACCTCCGCTACGAAATCAAGAAGGACGGCGAAGTCATCAGCACCGAAACTTTCGGTCTGCCCGACTGCAAGCCTACCGAAAACCGCTCCATCGCCATCCCCATGGCCAGGTATCTCACCGACCCCGCTGCCGAATATTTCATCAACCTCGAGGTGCTGACCAAGGAGCCTTCGATCTGGGCCGACGCCGGTCATGTCGTCGCCTCCGCCCAGCTCCCCCTCCAGAGTAAATACACCCCCGCACCCGTAGCCCACCATGGGCTAATGAGTCTCTCCGTCGACGCCGGCGGCAAGCGCCTGTCGCTCTCCGGCGACGGCTGGAACATGGCCTTCGACAAGACAACCGGCCGCCTCAACAGTCTGGTTTACAACGGCAAGGAGATGATTCACCAGGGCGCAGGTCCCGAGCTTTACACCTACCGCTCCATCAATAACGAGCCCCGCGGCTACAGCCCCTACAACTTCACCCTCAAGGAGTTTACCGACACACTCGATGTCTCAGCCAATAAGGCCGTTATCACAGCACGTCTTGTCGCCGACAATGGCGATGCCTCCGTGCCCTACAAGGTAACCTACACCGTTTACCCCGACGGCACCATGGATGTAGCCGCCAGCTACACCACCCCCGCCGAAGGTTCCCTGCGCCGCCTGGGTCTGCGCAGCATGCTCGACCCCTCGCTCGAACAGATTGAATGGTATGGCCGCGGCCCCGTCGAGAACTATCCCGACCGCCGCTCCGCCGCTTTCGTCGGCCGCTACGAATCGACCGTCGACGGCATGACCGAAGGCTACGTACGTCCGCAGAGCATGGGTACCCGCACCGACGCCCGCTGGCTGACACTCGCCGACGCCGACGGCAACGGCCTGAAAATTACCGCCATCGACGGTAACCTCGACTTCACCGTCCTCCACTACACCGACGAAGGCCTCTGGGCTCAGAAGTATGTTCAGGACCTCCCGAAAGCCCGCATCCCCGCCGTAGTCCTCAACACCGACTGCGTCAGCCGCGGTCTGGGCAGCGCCAGCTGCGGCCCCGGTCCTCTCGAGGAGTTCAAAATCCCCGCCTCCACCACCTTCTCCCACACCCTCCGCATAACCCCCCTGAAACGCTGATAACCATCCGCACTCATAACCTACGGCTGGCCGGCAGGGAATTTGCCGGCCAGACGTTTTTATTCTCCAGGCCGGGGATGTTTTTTGCTCCCCACCGGGCTGCTTTTTGCTCCCCACCGGGGTAGTGAATCAACTTTTTGCCCCTGCAAAACATTATTATATATATGTAAGATAAAATCTCATAACCATGGATCACGTAATGTTATTCAATCTTTTCGGCTATGCCGCAACCATCTGCATGGTCTTCGGTTATCTTCCGCAGGCCATACGGACCATCCGCACCCGCAAGACCGACGATATCGCCCTCCCGACTTTCATGCTCCTCGGCCTGGGCTCCGTGTTTTTCGTAGTCCAGGGATTCATGAGCAACCCGCTGAACTGGCCGTTGATCATCGCCAACACCATCACCACGGTCTGCTCCGTGATTGTCTTCGGCATCAAAATCCAGAACGATTACCGCAAAAACCACAAAAAATAGCCTGATTCAGCCCCATATACTGCTCTAAATAGCCGGAATCAGCCCCTTGTAGCGCGCCAAATTCGCCGCTTTCCAACTTTTTTTTGCTCATTTGAGCGGAAACTGCTAACTTTGCAAATTGGAAAAGCAATTTTGCCATGGCAACTACGAAAATAGCCGCAATCATGCGTGCCGGAGCATTCTCTCCAAACCATGTCGGAAACGACGCCACGATTCTCAACACCGTGGCCGACCAGTTGCGCAAACGTGGCTGCGAGGTGCACACATACTCCGAGGAGCAGTTCTGCTCCGGCGAGGTCACCGAACCCGTAATCATAAATATGTGTCGCGAGCGCCGCTCCACCGACCTCCTGCAGCAGCTCGAGGACGAAGGTAAGCTCGTGATCAACTCCGGTTACGGCATCGAAAACTGCATCCGCGAGCGCCAGGCGCGCATACTCCTGGGCTCGAATATCCCTTATCCCCAGAGCATTATCGTGGCTACCGACGAGGTGGTCAAGCAGCGCCTCCAGAAGCTCGGCATCAGCCAGTGCTGGATTAAGCGCGGCGACTTCCACGCCCAGCACGCCGAGGATGTCAGCTACGTCCGCACCCCCGCCGAGGCTCAGGATGTGCTCCAGGAATATTTTCTGCGCGGCTTCAAGCGGGCCGTTATCTCGCGCCATCTCCCCGGCAAGCTCGTGAAGTTCTACGGCGTTACCGGAACCCCGTTTTTCACCTGGTTCCGCCCCTACGAGCCCGAACCCATAAACCTGCGCGACGACCTCGACCGCGCCACCGACCGCGAGCTCAAAGACCTCTGTGGCCGCGCAGCCCGCGAGCTGAACCTCATGGTCTTCGGCGGCGAATGTATCCAGGCCGACGACGGCTCCCTGACAATCATCGACTTCAACGACTGGCCCAGCTTCTCGACCTGCCGGGCCGAAGCCGCCACGAACATCGCCAAGGCAGTCATGGCCGAAATCAAGAACCGCAAATGAGCATCAAACATCTGGCATCGAAAGTTGGCGACAAATTCATGCACGGGAAAGGCATCTTCACCTTCCTGCGCTCCTCCGTCTCCTCCCAGATTGCTTCATGGACCGACATGGGGGTCTGTTTCATCTTCTACGCCTGGGTATTCCACGCCATGGGAACCCACCCGCTGCGAAGCTTCATCTCCACAGCCATCGGTCTGGTCTGCGGCGGCATCGTAAACTGCATCGTAAACTATAAGTTCACCTTTCAGGTCAAGGGAATCAACGTCAAGGCCGTAGCCGTCAAATACCTGATTATCTGGGCCGGCTCGTTCATCCTCAACCTCGGCGGCACCACCCTCCTGGAGCAGGCTATCCACCATATGCCCTTCATCGAGCGCTCCCATTGGATCCGCCCCGACGGCGTCTACGCCTTCGCCCGACTCTCGGTGTCGCTCATCGTGTCGCTGGCCTGGAACTTCCTGCTGCAGAAAAACTTCGTTTATAAAGTAACAAAGTTCGACCCGGTGGCCATCCGCCTGGTCGACGCCATAACATTCCACCGTAAAAAATCCGCTGCCACAGCTCCGTCCCCGGCCGCTCCCGAAACCGAAGCCCCTGACAGCTCACAAAATCAGAATAACGTCAGCTCCAAATGATAGGAAAGAACACGTTCAAGAAAAAACGCGACGGACTCCAGCAGGGTATCTACTTCATCATCAACCCCTTCGTCAAGTTTCTGATCCGCATCGGTTTCACACCCAACATGGTCACAACCGTAGGCCTGTTAGGCAACATCGCCGCCGCAGCCCTCATCGCCTGGGCAGGCTATGAAGCGCAGGCCGACCCGGCCCACCTCCGCTTCGACCTCATCACCTGGGGTGGCGCCGTGATGATTCTTTTCTCGCTCTTCGACATGCTCGACGGCCAGGTCGCCCGCCTCGGCAACATGGTAACCCGCTTCGGAGCCCTCTACGACTCGGTGCTCGACCGCTACTGCGAACTGCTGAACCTCGGCGCGCTCTCCTACTTCCTCATCGAGGCCGGCTACCCCGTCGGCGCCCTCATCACCTTCGTGGCGCTCGTCGGTTCGGTGATGGTCAGCTACGTCCGCGCCCGCGCCGAAGGTGTGGGGCTGGAATGTAAAGTCGGCTTCATGCAGCGCCCTGAGCGCGTGGTGGTTACCGTCCTCGGCTGCCTCGCCTGCGGCATCATCGGCCTGACAGCGCCCAACAGCGCCAACGTAGCCATGACAGTGCTGATCATCTGCATGGCCGTCATCGCCCTCTTCGCCAACATCACCGCCTTCGCCCGCGTCGGCGTCTGCCGCAAAGGCCTCTCCGGCAAATAAACCCGCCATTTAATTTTCCCAAAACCAGCCTTCTGTGTTCAAACTTCCGACGTCAAAAGAAAGTATCACCCTCGCCGGGGCGCTGGCCCTGTGGCTGGCCGTCACATCCGTCTTCGTCGGTTTCCGTCCCGAACACCTGTGGCTGGCACTGCTCATCGCCGCCCTCTTTCTGGCCACCCGCCAGAGCCGCAAGCTCGTCGTAGCCCTCCTCCCCTTCATCGTCTTCGGCATCAGCTACGACTGGATGAACATAGTCCACAACTACGAGGTCAACCCCGTCGACATCCGCGGCCTATACGAGACCGAAAAAAGCCTCTTCGGCATCACCGCCGCCGACGGAACCCTGCTGACTCCAAATGAATTCTTCGCCCGGCACACCACCCCCCTGATGGACTTTCTCGGAGGGTTCTTTTACCTCTGCTGGGTACCCGTGCCGATTCTTTTCGGCCTATATCTCTATTTCGTACATCAGGAGAAAATCTACCTCCACTTCGCCCTGGTGTTCCTGCTGGTGAACTTCATCGGCTTCGCCGGATACTATATCCACCCCGCCGCCCCGCCATGGTATGTAGCCCTCCACGGGTTCGACTTCCAACTCGGCACCCCCGGTGAGGTCGCCGGTCTCGGCGAATTCGACCGCATGACAGGCCTCGGCATCTTCCACGGCCTCTACGGCCGCAACGCCAACGTCTTCGCCGCCGTCCCCTCGCTGCACTCCGCCTACACCCTCGTGGCCTTCATATATTCGCTGAAGTCGCGCAACCCGCTGTGGATGAAAATCTTCCTCGCCGTCGTAACCCTCGGCATCTGGTTCACCGCCGTCTACACCTCGCATCACTACATCATCGACGTGATGCTCGGAATCCTCTGCGCCCTCCTCGGCTACGTAATCTTCGAGTACCTGCTGGTGCGCATCCCGGCCTTCTCCCGCTTCCTCGATTCCTACGCCCGCTACATCCGCCAATAACCCCCACCC
>CABUTS010000031.1 GCA_902494515.1 uncultured Muribaculaceae bacterium
AAACACACCCTCGAGAAAATCCGCCCCGACATGAACGAAGACCAACTGATCAAACTCCTTCCCTACAACTTCAAAGCCGACCAGCCATAATGCCAGTCGGCTTTTTTCGGACGGATACTTATTTTTGGTTTACAAAGATACTTAAGGAAGCGGTAAAATAAAAGGGAGTAACTGAAATGTAAACTTTTTGTCCCCTAAAATTATCAATTGGTACAAAACAGTGAGAAAGTGCTGTAAAAAAATCAGCCATTTTGTAACCTGACTCCAATATCTGTCATGTAAGTCTTTTAAGCAAAAAAAGCGGCCGCCGAAAGGGCGGCCGCCTGGTATAGCGGAATTAGCTATTCAGTTTTGAATCAGCCTTTGGAGAGCTTTTCCTTGAGGGCTGCGAGGGCTTCGATGTCGCCGAGAGTAGTTTTCTCTACGGGGGTGCTCAGCATCGGAGTTTCCTCCTTGCGGGGACGGTCGGCGCGCTTGTTGCCACCCTTGCGGGCGGTTTCGGTCTTTTCGGGCTTGCCTTCCTCGAAGGTGCGGCTGTGGCTGAGGATGATGCGCTTGGAGTCCTTGTTGAATTCGATTACCTTGAAGTCGAGCTTCTCATCGAGCTTGGCCTGGCTGCCGTCTTCCTTAACGAGGTGCTTGGGAGTAGCAAAGCCTTCAACACCGTAGGGGAGCTGTACGACTGCGCCCTTGTCGAGCATTTCGATGATTGTGCCCTGGTGAACGGAACCGGGGGTGAAGATGGTTTCGAATACCTCCCAGGGGTTCTCCTCGAGCTGCTTGTGGCCGAGGGAGAGGCGACGGTTTTCCTTATCGATTTCGAGAACGACAACGTCGATGTCGGCGCCGATCTTGGTGAATTCCGAAGGATGTTTAACCTTCTTGGTCCAGCTCAGGTCGGAGATGTGGATCAGGCCGTCTACGCCCTCTTCGATTTCGACGAATACGCCGAAGTTGGTGAAGTTGCGGACCTTGGCGGTGTGCTTGGAACCAACGGGGTATTTAACCTCGATGTCTTCCCAGGGATCGGGCTTGAGCTGCTTGAGACCGAGGCTCATCTTGCGCTCCTCGCGGTCGAGGGTGAGGATGACGGCTTCGATTTCGTCGCCGACCTTCAGGAAGTCCTGAGCGGAGCGCAGGTGCTGCGACCAGCTCATTTCGCTGACGTGGATCAGGCCCTCGACGCCGGGAGCAACCTCCACGAATGCGCCGTAGTCAGCCATGACGACAACTTTACCCTTAACCTTGTCGCCGACCTTAAGCTCGGAAGCGAGAGCATCCCAGGGATGGGGCATGAGCTGCTTGAGACCCAGGGCGATGCGCTTCTTTTCGTCGTCGAAGTCGAGGATAACGACATTGAGCTTCTGGTCGAGCTGCACAACCTCTTCGGGGTGGTTCACGCGGCCCCAGGAGAGGTCGGTGATGTGGATCAGACCGTCTACGCCGCCCAGGTCGATGAATACGCCGTAGGAGGTGATGTTCTTGACGGTACCTTCGAGAACCTGGCCCTTTTCGAGCTTGGCGATGATTTCGCGCTTCTGCTGCTCGAGCTCGGCCTCGATGAGAGCCTTGTGGGAAACGACAACGTTCTTGAATTCGGGGTTGATCTTTACAACCTTGAATTCCATGGTCTTACCCACGAAGATATCGTAGTCGCGGATGGGCTTGACGTCGATCTGGGAGCCGGGGAGGAAAGCCTCGATGCCGAAGATGTCGACAATCATGCCGCCTTTGGTGCGGCATTTGATGAAGCCCTTGATGATTTCGTCGTTTTCGAGTGCCTGGTTAACGCGCTCCCAGCTGCGGGAAGCACGAGCCTTGCGGTGGGAGAGGATAAGCTGGCCCTTCTTGTCCTCCTGGTTTTCGATGAAGACTTCCACAACGTCGCCGACCTTGATGTCGGGGTTGTAGCGGAATTCGTTCATGGGAATGATACCGTCGGACTTGTAGCCGATGTTAACCACAGCCTCGCGCTTGTTGAGGGCAATGATGGTACCTTCGATTACGTCCTTGTCTTTGACGGTGTTGAGCGATTCGTCATAGGTCTTGGTGAGCTCTTCGCGCGACTTCTCGCTCTTGTTATCGCCGTGTTCGTAGGCATCCCAGTCGAAATCGGCGATAGGAGAGTTTTTAACTTCTTCAGTCATTTAATTAGGTTAATAAATAGGGGAGCGCGGATTTTCCGCCTCCGGGGTTAATAAAAAAGCCTTCTGACGGGGCAGCGCATCGGGCAGAGCCGCGTAACCCTCTGACTGACTGCGGGTTAAACGGATCCGACGGGGCGCACCACGCCCAAAGGTGCCAAACGGCGACGCAAAGTTAGCAAAACTTTTTGATTTACAACGAATTTCGCCCCTTTTTTTTGAAAAAATCCGGGATTGCTCCTTGGCTGGCGCTGAGATTGCGGAGGAGGCCGGCGAGTTTGGCGCGCTTCACGGGGCTGTGGCGGAAAAGCGCTGAGAAGGCCGGCTGGTCGAGAGCAGTGGCTTCGGCGCCGGTGAGCGCCAGCAATTCGGGGCGTGGCCGGAATTCGGGGAGAACCACAGCTTTGGCATCAGAGGCGCCGGCTTCGGCGGTTTCGGCGGCTTCGCGGTTGAAGGGGCAGGCCTCTTGACAGATGTCGCAGCCGTAAGGGCGGTTGGCGGCCAAAGTGAAGGGAAGCGAGGCGCCGCGATGCTCGATGGTGAGGTAGGATAGGCATCGGCGGGCGTCAAGCCCCGCGGGTTTAATCCCTTCAGCCCGAGCAGTTTCGCCCAGAGCTGATTTATCCCGGGCGGTTTCGCCCAACGCGCCGTGAGGGCAGGCGCGGAGGCAGGCGTCGCAGTCCGGTGGACAGGCGCCCTTACAAGGGGTGTCGGGCGGCAGGGGGATGTCGGTGATGATTTCGGCCAGAAAGAGGTAAGATCCGACGCCAGGGATGATGAGCTGGCGGTTGCGGCCGATGAAGCCAAGCCCGGCGCGCACGGCCCAGTAGCGCTCGAGAATCGGCGCGGAGTCCACGCAGATGCGTGTGCGCCAGCCCGCATCGTTGAGCCGCCGGCATACGGGTTGCAGGCGTTCGCGCAACACCTCGTGGTAGTCGTCGCCGAGGGCGTAGCGGGCAAAACGGAGCGCCCCGGGGCGATACTCCGGGTTCGCAGGATAGCGGAAAGCAAGGGATATGACCGAGCCTGTCGCGGTGGAGGAACTTCCGTCGCTGTCATTATTGGAGCCATTTTCAGCAGGCGGGTCGAGTAGCAGCGCCGGATTCCGGCGGATTGCGGCGTGGTTTGCCATATAAGCCATCCCGGCGTTGTTTCCGGCGGCGAGCCAGCGCTCAAACTCCTCCCAGACCCCGCTTTCGACCTCGCCGAGCTCCGCAAACCCCACAGCTACCGCCCCGGCGCTCATCAGCGCCCGGCGCAGCTCCTCGGGGTCAACAGAAACAGGCTTCACAAAAATCGCAAAATCTCTAAAATAGCTAATCAGCTAAGCCAGCTAATTTAGCTAAAATAGCTAAAATAGCTAAAATAGCTAATGAGCTAAGATAGCTAAGCAAGCTAAAATAGCTAAGCAAGCTAAAATAGCTAAGCAAGCTAATTCAGCTAAGCAAGCTAATCAATCAGCTCATCGGAATTGGGGCAAAGCTATACCCCAGCGCCCGGAGGTATTCGATTGCCCGGGGGAGGACGGCCTTCATGTTTTTCTCGGCTTTAAGGGAGTCGTGGAAAACGATGATGGAGCCATTTCGGGCATAGCGGCGCACGTTGTCAAACACCTGGTCGGGGGTGAGCTTCTTGGAATAGTCGCGGGTGACGAGGTCGTACATCACTATGTTGTAGCGGTCCTTGATAGCGCGGGCCTGCTTCCAGCGGAGCAGTCCGTGGGGAGGACGGAACAGCGGGGAGTCAATCAGGTCGTTGGCCTCCGTGATGTCGTGCATATAGCGGTAGGTGGTGACCTTCATTCCCTGGAGGTGGTGCATGGTGTGGTTGCCGACACTGTGGCCGCGGCGCTTCACCTCCTCGTAGAGGTCGCGGTTGCGGACCACGTTGTCGCCGACCATGAAAAAGGTAGCCTTGATGCCGTATTCGTCGAGCTTGTCGAGCACCCAGGGGGTAACCTCCGGAATCGGACCGTCGTCGAAGGTCAGGTATACGACCTTCTGCCGGCGCTTCTTGATGCGCCAGATGGCCTCCGGGAACAGGAGGCGGTAGAGCAGCGGGGGTCTTTCAATGAGCATAAGCTATGTTAAAAGTTACCGGGCGGTGGTGTCGGCCAGCTCGTCGCCGTCGGCTTCGTAATAACCGTCGTCGGCTGCGCCCTGCTGGTTCTGCGGCAGAAAGTTCATAACCATGTTGAGGTCGTAGCCGCGTGCCTGGGCCTCCTTGTTTACGGCTTCGATGTCGCCGCCGCCGTCGACGTAGAGCTGCATCAGCTGGTAGAGATACATCGGGACGTAGCGGTCAACAGCCGAAAGACCCGAGAAACCGTAGCCGGGGAGCTTGCGCTTGAGTTCGTTGAAGTAGGGGAGGTAAGCGCCGTAGCGGAGGATTTCGTCGTGTAGAATCTGCTGACCCTTCTCGAGGAGCTTCCGATCGCCGGTGATTTCGCCCAGACGCACGTAGGTGTCGCCCACCTGTCCGCCGATCTGAATCGAGTAGGGCATAACGGTGGTGGGGAGCTTCTCGGTTATCAGGTTGAGGATGGTTGTCGACTTGGCGAAGCGGTCGGCGGCGTAGGCCTTGTCGGGGGTCTGGCCGGCGGCGGAGTCGAGGGCTGCGAGTCCCTCCTCATAGAGGGCGATGGCGAGTTCCGACATTGCCGAGCGGTGGGTGGTGACCATGCGGCGCACGGTCTCGTCGAGGTAGATTTTGCCATCCTTGCCGACCTTGTCGAGACCTCCCCAGCGGAACTTCTCGGTGATGTTCTTATACATCTTGTCAGTGGCCACGTCGATGTCGCCGGTTTGGTAGTTGTAGATCGGGGAAACCTGATAGGCCAGACCGGTGTTGCGCAGGTAGGGGGACAGACTGAGGTAATACTCGTCGGGCACGGTCATTGCGAAGTAAGCCGGACGGTTCCAGTTGTTCTTGGCCGAAGTGGCGATCATGTCGAGCGAGACAGCCTGACTGAGGGTGGCGCCGCCGACAGGATTCTTCGGGTCGCCGTAGAGTCCGACATTGATGATCTCTTCGGCGGCGGGAAGTTCGCGGTCGGATATGATTCCGGCCTTGACGGCAGCCTTGGCGTTAGCGGGGAAGTTCATGAACGGCATACGCATTACGCGCGCCCCCTTCCACTGGGCATCCTTGTTATGATACAGGTCGTCGAGGGCGGTGAAGACATTCACTGTGTCCTTGACCATGTTGTCGGGGTCGTAGTAGCTGTACTGCAGGCGGTCGTAGGCGTAGTCGGCGGGTTTGGCCATCATGGGGATGCCTGAGGCGCCGTCGGTAGCCACGCGCATCTGGTTGACATACCAGTCGGTGGTCAGATATGAGAGGTTCACTACGCGCACGTCGGTGCGGTATCCCTCGACCTCCTGAGCGTACCACAGGGGGAAGGTGTCGTTGTCGCCGTTGGTGAAGATTATGCCGTTGGGGTCTACGGAGCTGAGGTAGTTCATGCCGAAGTCGCGGGTGGTGTAGCGGCCCGAGCGGTCGTGGTCATCCCAGGTCTGGCTGACCATCTGCAGGGGCACGGCCAGGCCGACAGCCAAGGCCACGCCGCTGAGAATCAGCGCTTTCTTCCGGATTTCGGGGGCGTTGACCTTCTCCTTGCCGATGGCTGCTACTCCCTCGTCGGCAGCGTCGCGCAGTTCCTCGCGGTTGCTGAAAATCCAGTTCAGCAGGCTCCAGAGGGCTGCCACGCCCATGCCGATCCAGATTGCGAAGGCATAGAACGAGCCGGCGTAGGCGTAGTCGCGCTCACGGGGCTGCAGCGGGGTCTGGTTCAGGTAAAGCACGATGGCCAGACCGGTCATGAAGAAGAAGAAGAAAATCACCCAGAACTGCTCGATGCCCCGCTTGGAGCGGAACGCCTGCCAGCTGAGGCCGAGGAGACCCATCAGCAGCGGCAGCAGATAGAAGACGTTGTGGCCCTTGTTACCCTTGCCGTATTCGTCGGGCAGGAGGCTCTGGTCGCCGAGGCGGGCGTTGTCGATGAATGGGATTCCGGAAATCCAGTTGCCGCGGTTCACCTCCCCCTGGCCGGCATAGTCGTTCTGGCGACCGGCGAAGTTCCACATGAAGTAGCGCCAGTACATGTAATTGACCTGATAGTCAAAGAAGTAGCGCAGGTTCTGGGCCATGGACGGGCGTTTCACGGCCATCGACTGAACGGTCTTGCCGTCCTGGTCCACGACCACGGGGGCGTCGACGGTCTCGAGGTCCTGCTCCGAGGCGCCGATCCACTCCATGTAGGCGTTCTGATGCGAGCTGGAGTACATACGGGGGAAGAGCATCTTCGGGGTCATCTCATACTTGAACTCCTCCTTGGTGCTGACGTAGCGGTCGGGGTCGTCGGGCGACTGCTTGACGGCCTTGCCCCAGACTGTCTTGCCGGGGCGCTTGAGGATGTTGTAATCGTAGCCGTTGGGCTGCAGCTGATACATCACCGAGGAGGTGAAGGTCTGACCGTAGAGCAGCGGGGTTTCGCCGTACTGCTCGCGGCTGAGGTATGAGCCGAGGGAGAATACGTTGTCGGGGGCGTTCTGATTCATCGGCGGGTTGGCGTGGGAGCGGATGAGCAGCAGCGCGTAGCTCGAATAGCCGATGAAGATTACGAACACGCTCAGCGACACGATGGTCAGGATCCTGACAGGCAGCTTCTTGGCCTTCCAGAGCCAGATTGCAAGGGCTGCGACAAGCACTACCGGAATCCAGAGCGAGCTCCCGATGAAGGGGATGCCCGAGAGCAGGATGGCCAGCAGGAAGGAGAAGCGGATGATGTTCGGGGATTTCTGGGCGTAGAGCGAGTGTATCGACCAGAGCATCACCGCCAGGAGGATGACGGTGTAGAAGAGCACGCCCATGTTGTAGCTCATGCCGAGGGTGTTGACGAAGAACAGCTCGAAATACTGGGCCACTTCGATGAAGCCCGGCACGAGGCCGAAGAGTATCAGGGCGATGACCACGGCGGCGACGCCGAGGGCGATGAGCGAGCCGGTGGCGGTGGTGTCCTTGAACTTGCGGTAGTAGATCACCAGCACGATGGCGGGGATACAGAGCAGGTTCAGCAGGTGCACGGCGATGCTGACGCCGATGATGTAGGCGATGAGAATCAGGTAGCGGTCGCTGTGAGGCTCGTCGGCGCGGTTCTCCCATTTGAGAATCAGCCAGAACACCAGGGCGGTGCAGAACGACGAGAAGGCGTAGACCTCACCCTCGACGGCCGAGAACCAGAAGGTGTCGCTCCAGGTGTAGGCCAATGCGCCGCAGAGGCCGGAGCCGAAGATCACGAGCATCTTGGTCAGGGAGATTCCCTGAGCGTCGTCCCTGACAATCAGGCGCTTGACCAGGTGTGTGATGGTCCAGAACAGCAGCAGGATGGTGCCGGCCGACAGCAGCGCCGACATGGCGTTGACCATCAGTGCGGCCTTGGTGACATCCCCGCCGGCGAAGTTCACGAAGAAGCGGGCGGCAAGCATGAAGATAGGGTTGCCCGGCGGGTGGCCGACCTCGAGTTTCACACCTTGTGAGATGAACTCCGGGCAGTCCCAGAAGCTGGCGGTCGGCTCGAGAGTGCACAGATAGGTGACGGCAGCCACCGCGAAGCACACCCAGCCGAGGATGTCATTGTATAGCTTGTATTTTTTCATTGTTCAAAACGCGTTCAAAGTGCAAAATTAACCAAAACGGCGCAACCGCCCAAACAAAAAATGTAAAAATTAGTTTAACCCCCGTTTTTCGCCCGGAAATCGGCGGAAAACGGGGGTACTATTTTCGTAAGGGGGTGTCAGCGGAGTGCTTTGGCGCGGCGGAAGCGGAAGGGGCGGGAGGTCTGAATACGCACCACCAGGTAGGCTATGGCGGTGTAGACCACGAACAGCAGCCACATCCATATCCAGGCGGTTTTCTGGTCGGCCAGCGTGGCACCGTTGGAGTTGATGCGCACGAAGCTGTCGATGCCCCAGGTTGCCGGCACGAAGTCGCCGAGGACCGTCAGGAAGCCGTTGATGGCGAAGCGCGGCCAGGTCAGACCCGAGAGGAACAGGAACAGCACCGAGGTGAACACCACGATGATGAACGACGATTCGCGCTCAGAGGCTAAGATGTTGAGGGCCTGGCCCATCATGGCGGTGGCCAGCAGCATCGGCAGCACGGTCAGGAGGTCGGTGAGCATGTCGGAGTGGTGCGGGTAGCTGAAGAACGCCGGGACGAAGTCGAGGATGTAGAGGGTCAGCGGGATGTAGATGAACACGTAGGCCAGGGTGCGGCCGAAAATCTGCGCCGAGGGGGAGTAGGTGTCGCAGGGGAGCGGACCGCACAGACGGCGCCGCTCCTGGCGGGTGCCTCCCAACATGGTGATGCCTAAGAGCATGGACTGCTGGAGAATGAGGATTACGATGCCGGGGATGATGAATGAGGCGAAGCCCTGCTGGGTGTCGCCCATGGCGTAGCCGACGCTGGAAACGGCCGATGGGGCGGCCGACGGGGGCATGCCGAGGTCCGAGAGGGCGCGTTCGCGCAGCTCGGCGCCCGTGGCCATCTGCAGTTCGGTCAGCGAGCCGAGGAAGGTGCGGTAGCGCAGCAGCAGGGTCATGTTGCAGTAGAACTGCACCTGCGGCTGCTCGAGTCGCATGAGCTTCTGGGAGTAGTCGCGGGGGATTTCGAGGATGCCGAAGCAGTTTTTCGACATCATGGCTTCCTTGGCCTCCTGCATATTGGCGGCATAGCCGGCGATGCGGATCGCCTCCGTGGCGTCGGCGTGGCGCACGAACTCGCGGGTGTCGGCGGTGCGGCAGTTGTCGACCACCACCACGGGCATGTCGCGTGTAACCTCGGTGTTGTAAATCAGCGAGTAAATCAGCGGGTAGGCCAGCGGGAGGAACAGGAAGAATATCAGCACGCCGACGTCGGTCAGGCAGGCATGAAGTTCGTGCCGGAACGACCGGGCGGTCTCCAGGACCCATTCTTTTATGTCAATAAAAAATCCTTTAAACATGGGAATGGGGATTTGTCAGGGAACATATACGGCTTTCAGCATCCTGCGCTTCATCAGCGGGGCGCAGAACGTGGCCAGTATCGGGAAAACCAGCAGGGCCACGAAGTACATCCTCGCGTAGTAGACGGGGAAGCCGTTGAGGGCTATGTCGCCGTAAATCAGGAAGTACCAGCGCATCGGAAGGATGTAGCTGAAGGGAGCCATCCCGCCGTACATCGCCTGCACCGGGAAGGAGATGGCGGCCAGCGAGAAGGCCAGGATGCCGCAGAGGCTGCAGATCGAGATGGCGAATCGCGGGTTCGGGATTATCGAGCAGACAATCACGGCGAAGCTCTGCGAGGCTACCACAAGCAGGAACATTCCGATGAACAGCCATAGCTCGTTGCCGAGCATCGGGTAGTGGTTGACGTGGTAGAGCAACACGTTTGAGCCCCAGCCGATTATGGAGAAAATCAGGGTCTGCGGCAGCAGTTTGCCCAGGAGGGCGGAGCCGATGCGGTTGTTGCCCGCGGCAATCCAGTCGGCTACCGAGTTGCGCTTGATTTCCTGCGTTATGGCGAAGGCGGCCATCAGCATCACCATCAGCTCGATGACACCCATGATGAATGACGGGCCGAGGTAGTAGGCGTAGTTCAGGTAGGGGTTGCCGGGGGCTTTGATGTTGACGAGCATCGGTTGCAGGGCCACTCCGGCTATGCTGCCGGGGACACCTTTGCTGACGAAGTTGGTGCTGGCCAGGGTTCCGGCGGAGGTCACGGCGATAGTCTTGAACCCCTTGAACATCAGGGAGCCGGGGACGTAGATGGCGAGGTTATAGTAGTAGGTGAGGGTCGGGCCGTTGCCGGCTACGGCGTCCTTCTCGAAGTTCTCGGGGATGACGAAGAAGCCGAGGATTTTACCCTCGCGCACCTGCTGCATCGCTTCGGAGTGGCTCAGCGGCCTGGTCTTGACGTCGATGAGCTCCGTAGCGTCGAGCTGACGGGTGATGTTGCGCGACATACGGCTGCCGTCGAGGTCCACCACTCCGGAAGGCACCTTCAGCGGAAGGCCCGGCTCGAGAATCCCCACGAAGAAGAGCACCATAGCTACGGGCACCAGAATCATCCCCACCAGATAAATCGGGCGGGAGGTAATCCGGCGTATTTCGCGCAGCAGGCTGTTTTTTAATCCGAGGGACATTTGAAAGCTTAATTCAAAAATTTTGGAAAGCTTAATTAGAAAATTGCTGATCGCGCGAGCACGCGCGATAACCGAACGAAAGTTACCGACGGCCGCTGAAACCCCGCCTATTCGTAGAGGACGGTCATTCCGGGGCGGAGGTCGGGAACGGCCTCAACCGGGCGGGCTTTGACCTCGAAAGTCTTGGAATCCCAGTCGCCGGTGGTCTTGGTGGCGTGCCAGGTGGCGTAGGAACCCAGGTCGCGGACATAGTAGACCTCAGCTTTCACCGTCTTGTCGAGCGACGGGATGCGGACGGAGATCTCCTTACCTATGGTGAAGTCGCGGAGATACTGCTCGCGGACGTTGAAAGTCACATATTTGTCCTGGATTTTCAGAACATTCATGATCGGTGCGCCGAGCGCCACGAGCTCCCCTTCCTCCGGGAAGATGACGTCAATCTGGCCGTCGCAGGGGGCCACGAGATACTGGTCCTCGAGCAACGCCTGAACCTCGGAAACGCCGCCGTCGGCCACGGTTACCATGGCTGCGGCCTGCTCCTTGTCCTCGCTCTGCGCGCCGGCGAGAGCCAGGTCATACTGACTTTTGGCAGCGGACGCACCGGCCACGGCAGCGTCGTAGGCGGCCTTGGCTTCGTCGCGCTTCTGCTCCGACATCACCCCCTGACTGTAGAGGTTCTGCATACGGTCGTAAGTCTTCTTGGCGATTCCGACAGCGGCCTGGGCCTGCTGCCAGACATCGTGGGCGCTCTGGATAATCTGCTTGCGGGTGCCGGCGTCGACCTTCTTGTCGAGAGCCTTCGCAGCGGACTGCATGCCGCGAGCCTGCTCCAGCCGGGCTTCGGCCAGTGAGGAGTGGATGTGCACCAGAGTGTCGCCCTTGCGGACCATGTCACCCTCATGGACAAAGAATTGGGTGATACGGCCGGGCAGCTTCCCGGAAACGCGCACGGAGGTTGCTTCGGCCTGTCCTTCAAGGATTTCAGCCGGCTTGTTGATGAAAAAGAAGCCGATAATCGCAAGAATTGCGACCACGAGGACCACCCCACCCATTGCGAAAAGCAGGGTGCGGTTCTCTTTTTTCTGTTCTTTAGTAAGCTCCATATGTTATGTAGAAATCTGAGGGTTAGTAGTATAGGCGGCCGAGGACTTTGGAGAGGTAGACGTCGCAGAGGTGGACGTCGATGGCGGCGTCGATCTTCTCCGACTGTGCCTGCAGCCAGGCGGTCTGGGCGGTCATCACGTCGGTGGAGGTCACGACCCCTTCGTGGAAGCCGAGGGTTGCGGTGCGGAGGTTGTCGTTGGCCTTCTCGAGATTTGTGCAGGTCATCTCGTAGGTCTTGATGGCTTCCTGAGCCTTGAAAGCGGCCTGGCTGACCTGCAGGTCTACCATCTCGCGGGCATTGGCGAGGTTGAGATTGGCGACGGTGGCCTCGGAACGCGCGGCCTTGTACTTATAATAGTTGCCGCCCCAGTGCCAGACGGGAATCGTTACCATCACCCCGACGGAGAAGGCTCCGCCGAAGCGGCGCTTGAAACCGTCGAACATATTGGGGTTCGTGAAGGTGTAGCCGCCGACGAGGGCGATGTTGGGAAGCATCGACGAAAGGGCGACCTTGGCCTCCTGTTCCGAAACCTTCGTAGCCAGCGCGAGGGCCGACAGGTCGGGACGCGCGGCGTAGACCGACTCCATGTCGTAGCTGGTGGCGATCTCCTCGCGGGTGTCGACGCCGAGGTTGTCCTCGTCGGCAACCTCCATGTCGGAGTTCACCGGGAGACCGCAGACCTGCGCGAGAGCCATCCGGCTGAGCACCAGACCGTTCTCGACCTTGGTCAGGTCGACGTTAGCCTGATTGAGTTTCACATCCACGTTCAGCAGGTCGGAGCGGGTGGCCACCCCCTGCTGCACCATCATGTCGACATCGTAGCGGAGGGTGTCGAGCAGAGCCACGTAGCTCTTGGCGAGCTTGTGCTTTGCCTTAAGGGAGACAACCGTCCAGTATGCGCCGTCGACAGCGTAGATAACATTCTGAACCTCATTGGCGTAGAGGTTGTCGGCGATGTCGGAGGCGAGTCCGGCGATCTTGTTCATCGCCACGATCTTGCCCCCCATATATACGGGCTGCGTCAGTGTGACGGCACCGGCGAAGACATTGTGGATGTTGTAGGTCATAGCCTCCTTGGGGAGATATGCCACCTGGGCCGGGACCGGTTTGCCGTCGACAATGAGGGGTTCACCGGTCATCGGGTTCTTCACCAGGTCGAATTCGTAGCCCTGTTTTTCAAGGCTGAACGATTTGACGGGGAGAAACTGGTCGGAGTCGAAAATCGAGATGTCCTTCTGGTTGTAGACATAACTGCCGGTGAAATCGACGGCCGGGAGATATGCGGCGAAAGCCTCCTTCTTCTGGTATCCGGCTTTCACTTGCTGCTGACGGCGCATCATCAGCTCCTTGTTGTTCTGCAGGGCCAGCGAGCGGCAGGCCTCGAGGGAATACTGCTCGGCGCCGGCGCCGAAGGCGCCTGCGGCCAAAGCCACAACCAGCGGAATCAACCGCCGGACAAGGGAATAAGCTTTATGAAGGTTGAGAAGATTCATAAATACGGAATTGAGTCTCGCAAAATTATATAATATTAACGCCTGAAACAACAAAAGTTTCAGGCGATATGGCGAAAATGCTAAAATTAGGCCAAAAATGTTAAATTTAACAGTCCGTTGCCCACCATGCCTTCGCTGAAGCTCGGCGCAGGGACAAAAATAAATGCTCCTCCACTCCTCAACTCCTCCACTCCTCCACTCCTCAACTCCTCAACCCCTCCACTCCTCCACTCCTCCACCCCTCCACTCCTCCACTCCTCAACTCCTCCACTCCTCAACCCCTCCACCCCTCCACTCCTCCACTCCTCCACTCCTCAACTCATAAACTCATCAACTCGCAAAAAATGGCTGAAAAATTTGCGGGGGAAGAAAAAAAGCAGTACCTTTGCAGCCGGGTAAGTCCTACACGACTGGCTCGCCCCGAACTCCGTCAGGTCTTGATCGAAGCAGCGGTAGGGGCTTGAGCGGTGCGATGTAGATAGCTTACCCTTTTTTATTGCACTTCCTTTGCTTATTTATTGCATATAATTTGCTTTGCAAGCCGGAGCCTCAGGCCCCGGCTTTTTTGCGTAAAAGGGCGCCCTGACGGGCGCACCGGAAGTCAAAGCCGCAGGCTTTGACCGCAGTAACCGGAAGGAAGGCAGGGGGGAGAAGCAGGGATGGAAGGACAGCAGAGGTGGGAAGTAGGGATGGAAGCTGGGCGCGCGGGGTTAGGCTTGGGAGGAGAGGGTGAGGGAGAGGGTGTCGGCCTGGAGGCGGAGGTCTTCGAACATCGGGAGGTAGTTGCGGTGGCTCGGGGCAAGGACCACAAGGGAGATTTCGGAGGTGCCGGCGGTGTAGTCGTAGCTGATATAGAAGGTGGAGAGGTGGACATGGTGTGTTTTGAGGATGTCGAGATAGGCGTCGATGTCTTCGACTATCCCTTTGACCACGATTTTGATCAGGCGGTTTTCCTGACCTATCCGTGCGCGGCTTTCATAAACCTGGAAGGCTGCGAGGATGAGGAGAATCATGGCTGTGGCGATGATGGAGCAGAGATACATGCCGACCCCTACGGCCATGCCGATGCCGGCGGTCATCCAGATCCCGGCGGCTGTGGTGAGTCCGCGCACCGACCCGCGCATGTGGATCATGGCGCCGGCGCCGAGGAAACCGATGCCGGTGATCACCTGGGCGGCGATTCGGCCCGGGTCGCCGTTTTTCAGCCCGAGGTATACCTGCGGAACATAGATCGACAGGAGCATCGCCATGCAGGAACCCATGGAAATCAGCGCGAAGGTGCGCACGCCGGCAATCTGACCCTTGCGCTTGCGTTCGAGTCCGACAAGCACTCCGAGAAGCATTGACAGGAACAGTTTGAACACCGCCCCGGTGAGGTTGACCTCCGGGGAGTTGATCTGGTCGAGAAAATTATCGATGAAGCCCATAAGCAAAAGTGTTGAATCTACTGCAAAGTTACTAAATCTTGTGTCGTTTGAACCTCCAAAGTGGTGTTTTTGTTGGGATAAATGATAAAATAAGGTAAAATTTGGGTGAAAGGGGTGGTTTTTTAACACACTTTTTGTAATTTTGCCCCCGCAAAGGTTTTACCCTTACACATTATTAATATATAACACCGGAATATGTTGAAGAATCTTGTGATTGTTGAGTCCCCTGCAAAGGCCAAGACTATCGAAAAATTTTTAGGACCAGACTATAAGGTAATGTCGAGCTACGGCCATATCCGCGACTTGAAGAAGAAGAGCTTCAGCATCGATGTCGACAAGGATTTCGAGCCGGTCTACGAGATTCCCGACGACAAGAAGGCGCTCGTGGCTGATTTGAAGAAAAACGCCAAGGAGGCCGAGACCGTATGGCTGGCGTCCGATGAGGACCGCGAGGGGGAGGCTATCGCCTGGCATCTCTATGAGGTGCTCAAGCTCAAGCCCGAGAACACCCGCCGTATTGTCTTCCACGAAATCACGAAAAACGCCATCCTCAACGCCATCGCCAACCCGCGCAGCATAGACCTGAACCTGGTCGACGCCCAGCAGGCGCGCCGCGTGCTCGACCGCATAGTCGGTTTCGAGCTTTCGCCGGTGCTCTGGAAGAAAATCAAGCCGGCGCTGTCGGCCGGACGCGTGCAGTCCGTGGCCGTGCGCCTGATCATGGAGCGGGAGAATGAAATCAAAAACTTCCGTCCCGAGGAATATTTCCGCGTGACGGCGGAGTTCCGCCTCCCCTCCGGCGAGGTGGTCACCGCCGTGCTCGCCAACCGCCTGACCTCCTCCGCCGAGGCCGGTAAGCTTCTGGAGAGCTGCGCCAAGGCCGCTTTCGCCGTTACCGACGTCAATGTCCACCCCACCGTGAAGTCGCCGGCTCCCCCCTTCACCACCTCCACGCTGCAGCAGGAGGCCGCTCGCAAGCTCGGCTTCACCGTGTCGCAGACCATGATGATCGCCCAGAAGCTCTACGAAGCCGGACATATCACCTATATGCGTACCGACTCGCTGAACCTCAGCTCTCTGGCGCTCGAGGCCATCAAGGATGAAATCATCAACACAATGGGGGCCGACTACCTCCATCAGCGCAAATACCACACCCACTCCAAGGGTGCCCAGGAGGCCCACGAGGCTATCCGTCCGACTTATGTCGAACACAAGACCATCGAGGGTACGCAGCAGGAGAAGCGCCTCTATGCCCTGATCTGGAAACGCGCCGTGGCCTCGCAGATGGCCGATGCCCGTCTGGAGAAGACCACCGTCGACATCGAGGCCGTGAAGGGTGCCGCTGTTCCCGCCGCCCGGTTCACCGTCAGCGGCGAGGTTGTCAGCTTCGACGGTTTCCTGAAGGTATATATGGAAGGGAAGGACGACGAGGATGGCGCCGATGGCGCCGACCAGGGGCTCCTCCCCCCGATGAAGAAGGGTATGACCCTCTCGCTTCAGGATATCACTGCCATTCAGCGCTTTACACAGCAGCCTCCCCGCTACACCGAGGCTTCGCTGGTGAAGAAGATGGAGGATCTCGGCATCGGCCGCCCGTCGACCTACGCCCCGACCATCTCCACCATCCAGCAGCGCGACTACGTGGAGAAGGGTGAGAAGGAGGGTATTCCCCGCGACTTCGAGGTGCTGACCCTGACTGACGGCAAAATTGCCCGCAGCACCCGCACCGAGAATGTCGGTTCGGAGAAGGGGAAGCTCGTCCCCACCGACGTCGGCGAGGTCGTCAACGAGTTCCTCACCGAATATTTCCCTGACATCATGGACTACAACTTCACCGCCCAGGTGGAGGAGAAGTTCGACAGCATAGCCGAGGGGAAGCTCCCCTGGCACAACGAAATCAAGACCTTCTACGACAGTTTCCACCCCGAGGTTGACTCGGCGCTCAACATGCGTCTGGAACACCGCGTCGGCGAGCGTGTGCTCGGCACCGACCCCCGCACCGGCAAACCGGTGTCGGTGAAGATCGGCCGCTACGGGCCCATGATTCAGCTCGGCGATGGCGAAGGGGAGGAGAAACCCCAGTTCGCCTCGCTGCTCAAGGGGCAGAGCGTCAGCTCGATAACCCTCGAGGAGGCGCTGAAGCTCTTCGAATTCCCCCGTCATCTCGGCGAGTTCGAGGGTAAGGAGGTTACCGTGGCTATCGGCCGTTTCGGTCCCTACGTCAAGCACAACGGCGCCTTCACCTCCATCCCCAAGGATATGTCACCCGCGATGCTGACCCTGGCGGAGGCCGAGGAACTGATTGTAGCCAAACGCGCCGAGGAGGCCCGCAAACTCATCAAGGAGTTCTCCGAGGAACCCGGCATGCAGATTCTCAACGGCCGTTTCGGTCCCTACCTGACTTTCAACAAAAACAATTATAAGATACCCAAGAGCGTCACCGACCCGTCGTCGCTGACCCTCGAGGATTGCCGCGCGCTCATCGCCGACCAGGACTCCAAGCCCCACCGGCCGGCCCGCTCGCGTAAGAAATAAACTCTGTGCTGAATTTCACTCCATTGGCAAGGCCTTACATGGCCGGTGTGTATGCGGCTGAGCAGGCCGCCCGCCGCGACGTGGAGCAGAGTCAGCGCGAAATCCTGCGGAAGCTCCTCCGCCGGGGGGCGAAGACCACCTGGGGCCGCGCTCACGGCCTCACGGACTCCGACAGCTACGTGCAGTTCGCCGCCAAGGTCGAAGCCGCTGATTATGAGGTGTTTCGTCCGTTGGTGGAGCGGATGGTCCGCGGTGAGGCAGACCTCCTGTGGCCCGGCACTTGCCGCCGCTTCGCCCAGTCCTCCGGCACCTCCGGTTCGAAGAGCAAGTTCATCCCCGTCACCGCCGAGGCGCTCAGCCGCAACCACTACGCCGGTGCGGCATATTCCCTGGCCTCCTACCTCCGTTTCCACCCTGAATCGCGGGTGTTCGGAGGGGAAAACTTCATCCTCGGCGGCAGTTTCGCCAACGAAATCCGGGAACTCCCCGCCGGGGTGAAGGTCGGCGACCTTTCGGCTACGCTCATCGACCGGATCAACCCGCTGGTGAACCTGTTCCGCATCCCCGACAAGGCTACGGCGCTGATGGCCGACTGGACCCGGAAGCTCCCGCAGTTGGTTGAAAAATCGCTTCACGCCGATGTCCGCTCCATCTCGGGGGTCCCCTCCTGGTTCCTGACGGTGCTGAAGGAGGTGCTGAAAGCCGCCGGAGCGGAGAATATCCATCAGGTGTGGCCGAACCTCGAGGTCTTTTTCCACGGCGGCATCGCCTTCGGTCCCTACCGCGGGCAGTACGCCCGCATCACTGACCCCGGGCGGATGCACTACTGGGAAAACTACAACGCCTCCGAGGGATTCTTCGCCGTGCAGGAGCGCCCCGACGCCCCGGAAATGGGGCTGCTGATGAACGCCGGAGTGTTTTATGAGTTCCTCGACGTCGCCGACTCCGCTGCTGAACCCGTCCCGGCATGGGAGGTGGCCGAAGGTAAGGTCTACGAGCTTGTAATCACCTCATCCAACGGCCTTTGGCGCTACCGTATCGGCGACACGGTGCGCATCGAGCGGACCGACCCGCTGCTGATTGTCATCGCTGGACGCACCCGGGCGTTCATCAACGCTTTCGGCGAGGAGGTGATGGTCTGCAACACCGACGCGGCCCTGCGCGAGGTCTGCACCGCCACCGGAGCCGAGGTCGCCGACTACACCGCCGCCCCGGTCTACGCCGGGGACCGCACCCGCGGGCGCCATCAGTGGCTCGTGGAGTTCGTCAGGATGCCTGACTGCTCCATCGGGGAGTTCGCCCGGCAGCTCGACGAGGCGCTGCAGCGCCAGAACTCCGACTATCAGGCCAAGCGTTCCGGCAACATCTTTCTGGACTGTCTGGAGGTGATTCCGGTGCGCATAGGGCTGTTCAACAGCTGGCTGGCAGCCACCGGCAAGCTCGGCGGCCAGCGCAAGGTGCCCCGCCTGAGCAACGACCGCGCCCTTATGGACCGCCTGCTGGAAATGAACTCCGAAACCTCCGGGCTTCACTCCGGAAACTCCTCAACCCACTCCGAAACCTACGGAACCCACTCCGAAACTTCTCCTTACACCACAGAATAACCCCTTCTCTAACCTTACCATAATGAAACTCAAGCATTTATTCCTCTCTCTTGCAGCTTTCGCCGCCCTCTCGGCCTCCGCAGCTGCCGTCCCCGAAAACGCTCCCGAACCCGCCGCTGCTCCGGCCGAGAGCCTGGCGCCCAAATATGTATTCTACTTTATCGGCGACGGCATGGGCTGGGCTCATGTCATCAACGCCGACCTCTATAAGACCGGGGTTCTTAAGGAGCCCTCGATGTCGATGCTCTCGATGCCCGTGGTAGGTCTGGCCCGCACACATTCGGCAAACTCCCGCGTGACTGACTCCGCGGCTGCCGGCACGGCCCTTTCGACCGGCCACAAGACCCGCAACGGTATGCTCGGCATGGACGCCGACACCACCGCCGTGGTTTCCATTGCCAAGGTGCTGTTTGACCGCGGATGGGGTGTTGGTCTGGTGACCACCTCCGCCATCGACGACGCCACCCCCGCCGCCTTCTACGCCCATGTCGACAACCGCGGCCAGAAGGAGACCATAGGCCGTCAGCTCGCCGAAAGCGGCTATCAGTTCGCCGCCGGTGCCGGTCCCGAGGCGATGTACAAGAATGTCGGCCTGCCCGCCTATTTCAAGGAGAAGGGCTACACCGTCAGCTACGGCAAGTCGGGGCTCGACGTCGTTGCGGATAAAGTGCTGGTACTCAGCCCTGACACCGTCAAGACATGGGAGTGTGACTACGCCATCGACTCCGTGCCCGACGCCCTGCATCTCCCCGACATGACCGCCGCCGCCATCCGTCATCTCAGCCGCGTCACCCCCGACCACTTCTTCCTGATGGTTGAAGGGGGGATCATCGACCACGCCGCCCACAGCAACGACGGCGGTACCGCCGTCCGCGAGGTCCTCGCCTTCGACCAGTCGATTCAGCTGGCCATGCAGTTCTATGCTTCTCATCCCGATGAAACCCTCATCGTGGTCACCGCCGACCACGAAACCGGCGGTTTCTCGGTGGGCGACAACACCAGCGGCTATGCCGTTTATCCCGAAAAGGTGGCTGCCGAGAAGATTTCCAAGAGCGAGTTCGAGAATTACGTCAAATCTCTGGCCCGCAACCGCCGGGTATACCGCTGGAACGATATGAAGGAGTATCTCACCGAGAATCTCGGGTTCTGGAAGACGGTGGATATCAGCGCCGGGGAAACCGCGGAGCTGAAGAAGATGTTCGAGGAGATGATGGCCGGGCGCAGCTCGGCTGCCGATCAGGAGACTCTCTACGCTTCCTTCAGGGGGTTCACCGCTGAGGTTTTCCGCCTGCTCAACGATAAGGCCGGCTTCGGCTGGACCTCCACCAAGCACACCGGCTCGCCTGTGCCTGTGCTCGCCATGGGTCCCGGCGCCTACCGGTTCTCGGCTCTGAACGATAACACCGAGCTTCCCCGCAAAATCCTCGGAATAGTCCTTGGCCCCGGGACGGCTTGCCTTCGCTAAAGCTCGGCGCGCCTGCCTTCGCTGAAGCTCGGCGCTGGGACAAAAATAAATGATACATTATTATTATAATATATGCGCAAAATTCTTTTACTGTTTGTTCTCCTCGGCGGGTGGCTGGCGGCCTCGGCTGTCGACTACCGCGCCATTGAGGTGGACGTCACGATGAATCCTTCACGCTACCGCGAGCTGCTCGACCGGTTCGAGAAGGCTGATACTCTCCTGACCCCTGAGGAGCTCCAGACCGTATATTACGGCTACGCTTTCTCGCGGGATTACCAGCCCACCGACTCTTTCCCCGAAATCCACGCCGCATATAACCGCGGTGACTATGAGGAGGTTGCACGGCGGGTCGACGAGGCGCTCCGGCTCAACCCCGTGTCGCTGGACCTCTGTCTGCTCGGTCTCGGGGCGTATGAGAACGGTGCCAAGGGTCCGACAAACGCTCCCGGCGCCGTATCGCTGAACCTTGCGATACGCAGCGACCTGATTGCCACGGCAATCCTCAAGTCGGGCCGCGGCACCCACACCGGTACCCCCTTCGCCGTAATCTGCGACATGGACCGCCGCCGCATATTCACCAACGTGCTGGGTGTGCCGCTGGAGAATATCGTCGGCCACTCGCGTGTCGGCGACATCGACGCCTATAAGTTCACCTTCCCCGGCCACAGCCGCCAGCATATCCTATATTTCGACAACACCCTTGAGGAGAAATACCTCAAAAGCAAGCTTTAACTCCCTCTGAGATGGAAAATAAATCTGCCGAAAAATGGACCGAAATTGAGCACCTCCCCGAATGGGACGAGGAGTTCTATGATGTCTACACTGCCCGCAAATACGGTAAATGGGTGATGCTCAAGACGCTGAAGCCCGAATATGCCGCCAACGAGGAATTCCGCCATATGATCGAGAAGGAGTTCGACGTCCGCTATAACCTCTGCCACCCCAATATCGTGATGATCAACGACTTCGAGGAGGTCCCCGGGGTCGGAATGAGCATCATCACCGATGATGTTTACGGCGACTCGCTCCGCAAGCTCATCGACCGCAATGAGGTGACGCCGCAGATTCTCGACAAGATCGTGCGCCAGCTCCCCGAGGCTATGGCCTACATCCAGCAGAACCATATCGTTCATCACCCCATCCGCCCGGAGAACATCATCTTCACCGATAAAATCCACAATCTCAAGCTGATAAACGTCGGTTTTGACCAGAAATCCCATCTGACCCCAACCGACGCCAAGGAGGATATCGCCAACTTCGGCAAGGTCCTCGAGGAGACTCTCGACGCCCTCGGCGAGCCGAATCCGCGCCTGCGGAAGGTGGCCGACCGCGCCATGCACCCCTCGGAGAAGCACCGCTACCGCGATGTCCCCGACCTGAAGATGGCCCTTTCCGGCGACTCCAACCGCCGCCTGTACATCACCATAATCGTGTTCCTGTCGCTGATGACCATCATCCTCGGTTACTTCTGCTGGGCCAGCCCACAGCTCTGACCTCTCTCTCCACCCTCCCCTCTCTCCCCTCTTCTCCCGACACTCCCCACTCGACTCTCCACCCTCGACTCTTGACCCTCGACCCTCGACTCTCGACTTTTCTCAAATATTTTTGTCCCGGCCCCGAGCTTCAGCTCGGCCATCTACCATCCCTTCACCCATGAACGTTGAAATCCGCGCTATAGAACCTACCCGCAGCCAGCTCCGCACATTCACCAAATTCGGCATCGACTTCTACGACGGCAACCCCTATTTCGTGCCGCCGCTGATCCACGACGACGTCAACACCCTCTCGCCGAAGGTCAACCCGGCGTTCGATTTCTGTGAGGCTCAGTGCTTTATGGCTTACCGCGACGGCAAGCCCGTGGGCCGTATCGCCGCGATTATCAACAACGTTGTCAACGAGCGCACCGGCAATAAGGACCTGCGCTTCGGCTTCCTGGACTTCATCGACGACAACGAGGTCGTCGACGCGCTGTTCGACGCCGCAGCCAAGTGGGGGCGCTCCAAGGGGATGACCTCGATGGTCGGCCCGATGGGTTTCACCGACATGGACCACGAGGGTATGCTCGTCGAAGGGTTCGAGGAGGTCGGCACCATGGCCACCATCTACAACTATCCCTACTACCCGATGCAGATGGCCCGCATGGGCTTCGAGCCTGAGGCTGAATGGGTTGAGATGTCGATAAAGATTCCCGATTCCATCCCCGACCGCTATGCCCGCGTGGCTGAAATCGTGAAGAAGCGCAACAACCTGCGGGTGATCAAGTTCACCTCCCGCAAGCAAATCAAGGAGCAGTACGGCCACGCGATTTTCGACCTGGTGAACCGCGCCTACGACCAGCTATACGGCTACTCCCCCCTGACCGAGCGCCAGATCAACTACTACATCGAGATGTATCTCGGGATTATCAACCTCGACCTGGTGACGTTGGTTGTCGACGAAAACGACAAGTTAGTGGCCGTCGGGATTTCGATTCAGTCCTTCTCGAAGGCGCTGCAGCAGAGCCGCGGCAAGCTCTTCCCCTCCGGGTGGTGGCATCTGCTTGGCGCGCTGCGCGGCAAGACCGAAACCGTTGACCTGCTGCTGATTGCCGTGGATCCCGAGTATCAGAACAAGGGTGTGAACGCCCTGCTGTTCACCGACCTTATACCTAATTATATAAAGGCCGGGTTCAAGTATGCCGAAACCAACCCCGAGCTCCACTCCAACCAGAAGGTCCAGAGCCAGTGGGAATATTTCGAGACCCGCCAGCACAAACGCCGCCGTTCTTTCCGCAAGGATTTGTAAATGAAAGGCGGTTCCCTTCCGTGAATTAAAGGTGGTTTTCTCTGCAAGTTAAAGGCGGTTTTCTCTGCAAGTTAAAGGCGGTTTTCTCCGCAAGGATTTGTAAATGAAAAAGTTGCAGTCGACTTTGCCGAACTGCTTCGAGGCCGGGGGCTTCGAGGCGGGGTGCGACGAGGCCGGGCGCGGATGCCTGGCCGGGCCTGTTGTGGCCGCAGCCGTGATTTTGCCCGATGACTTCCATCACCCCTGGCTCAACGATTCCAAGCAGGTAACCGAGGCTCACCGCGAGGCGCTCCGCCCGATTATCGAGCAGGAGGCAATCGCCTGGGGGATAGGGATTTGCGACAACTGTGAAATCGACCGGATGAACATTTTGCGCGCTTCCATCACCGCCATGCACCGCGCGCTCGACGCCTTGAAGGTGCGCCCCCGGAGTGTAATTGTCGACGGCAACCGTTTTTACCCTTACGGCGACTTGCCCTGGCAGACTTTTGTCAAGGGTGACGGCCGCTTCGGCAATATCGCCGCCGCCTCCATCCTGGCGAAAACCCACCGTGATGAAATAATGCGGCGCCTCCATGAGCAATATCCCTGCTACAACTGGGCCGGCAACAAGGGCTACCCCACTGCCGATCACCGCGTCGCCATCCGCGAGTTCGGGCCCTGCCCGCTGCATCGGATGAGCTTCCGGTTGCTACCTCCTGAGCAGCTAACCATTCCGCTGGAGTAAGGGGGAAAGGGAGCGCGGAAGGGAGGGCCGGCGCGCCGGGCGCGCGGCCAGCAATCGCGCGAGCACGCGCGATAACTGAACGAAAGTTACCGAAGGCTGGTGAAAAGCCGGAAACAGGGGTAGAAGAGGGGCAAAAAAGGGCAAAAGAGCCAACAAGGGAAAAGGAGGGCAAAAAAGGCAAAAGGGGAGGAAAAAGGGAAAGGGGGGCCGAAATAGGGAAGCGGGGCAAAAGGGGGTTGAAGAAGGGGGTTAGAGGGTTATTCGGCGGGTTAGGGAGCCGGCACGGAGGATGAAAATCCCTTTGGAGCCCATTTTCAGGCGGTGGAGGCCGGCGGGAACGGTTTCCTGATGGAGCTGCTGGCCAAGGATTGAGAAGAGTTTTACGGTCACCGGGTGCTGGGACCAGATATAGATGTATCCGTCGCGGACGGTGATTTCAATCTGTGCTTCGGTGTCGAGCGACTGCACCACGGCGGGCGAGGGGGAAGTTACCTCCTCCCAGTCGCGCTGCGTGGCGAAAGCCGTCATGGCTCCCAAAACCAGCGCCGCCAGATATGTAATCAGTCGCAGCTTCATTTTCAATCTTATGGCGGGGTTGCCGCCGCAAGGAATTCAATCTTAGGGCGGGGTTGCCGCAATTCGGGCAGATGGCCGCCGCAAGTAATGTTCTGACTCGCAAAGTTACAGAAAGTTTAGCGATTTAACAACCATCGGGGGGCGATTTTCATCAAAAAACGTAGTTTTGGTCTGAATATTTGCAAATCGGGCATGATTTTTCCGTGTTTTGAGGTGAAATCCTGCCATTTGTAAATATGCTGCGGGGTGTTGCGAGCAAATTGATATGTTAAATTTAACAAACAGTGATAAAGCTCTGCAAATCAACTAATTGACATAATTTAACACACGTAAATGGCATTTTTGTCAAAAGAATTGTTGATTTGTTAAAGCTTTTTAATAATTTTGCCGTTGATTCTATTGAGTTACGTGTAGAGGCGACATGCCCTTAAACTTACCGGATGAAAAACTCCCCCTCCCGTCTGACGGCCTGAATAACAGCAATCGTCGAAACACCGTGGTTAAGCAATCTGGCGTCTGCAGCCTTCTTTTTCAGGACTAATTGTCTTCTGAAATAACATTACCAACACCGCTGTAGGTTTCTAAACGTTTTCTTGATAAGTCGTAGAGAATCGAAAGACCTGAAAAATCATTAATTTCAAATTATCCTTAAATGAAACATTCACAAACAGGAATCGCCAAGAAATTCCTATTTCTTATGGTGGGGCTGCTGTTGGGCTTCGGGCTTAACGCGCAGTCGATTGCCGTGAGCGGTACGGTCACCGATCCCATGGGTGAGCCGTTAATTGGTGCCAGTGTGCTGGCTGAAGGGACCACAAATGGTACCTCGACCGACATCGACGGTAACTACACCATCAACTGCGCTCCCACGGCTACGCTTGTTGTTTCCTACGTAGGTTACGACACCCAGCGTGTTCCCGTCGAGGGCCGCACTACCGTAAACGTTGAGATGAAGGAGAACTCCGTGATGCTCAACGAAGTAGTAGCTATCGGTTACGGCACTGTGAAGAAGCAGGACGCTACCGGTTCCGTAGCTATCGTGAAACCTGATGAAATCGAGGCCGGTATGGCAACTTCCGTGCAGGATATGCTCGTCGGCCAGACCCCCGGTGTTGTCGTCACCACCGCCGGCGGTCCCTCCGGTTCGGCTGATATCCGTATCCGTGGCGGTGCCTCCCTGTCTGCCACCAACGACCCTCTGATTGTGCTCGACGGTGTGCCCCTGAGCAGCGATACCCCTAAGGGTCTTGGCTCTCCGCTTGCCATGATCAACCCTGAGTCTATCGAATCCATGACCATCCTTAAGGATGCCTCCGCCACCGCCATCTACGGTTCCCGTGCATCCAACGGTGTGATCATCATCACCACCAAGAAGGGGCAGCGCGGTGCACCTCAGGTGACTTTCACCGCAAACCTCTTCATCGACCACGCCCGCAAGATTGCTCCTGTGCTCAGCTCCAACCAGTTCCGCAACCTCATCTACGACAAGTTCGGCGAAGGTTCCGCAGCTGCCGGTATGCTCGGCGATGCCAACACCGACTGGCAGAAGGAAATCTTCCGCACCTCGGTAAGCTCCGACTACTCTCTGGCCGTCTCCGGTTCGCTGGGAGTACTTCCCTACCGTGTTGACGCATCTTATACCAACAATAACGGTATCCTCGAGAGGTCTTCCATGGACCGCGTTACCGTGGGCATTGCCCTCACCCCGCGCTTCTTCGACGACCATCTGTCAATCAACGCCAAGGCCAAGGGTTACTACGTCAAGAACTACTGGGGTCAGGACGGCGCCATCGGCGCTGCAGTAGCTTTCAACCCCACACTGCCCGTGCGCGACTGGACTCCCGTGTCCGGCGGTACGGCTGCCGGTTCCTTCGGTTATCTCTTCGACGGTTACACCGAACCCTGGACCGTAGCCAGCGGCAGCGTCAACCTCGAGAATAACGCCACCTACAACCCCGTGGCAACCATCAACCAGACCAGGAACTACTCCGACGTCTATCGTTCAAACGGCAACATCCAGTTCGACTACTCTTTCCACTTCCTTCCTGAACTTCACGCCAACCTGAATCTGGGTTACGACGTCAGCAAGTCCAATGACTACTACATTATTGATGCCAACTCCCACATGGCTTTCAAGGACCTGCCAAACAACTATGGCGGCGGTTCCTCGCGCCAGGTCTATGAGTTCCGTTCCAACACTCTGCTTGAGTTCTACCTCAACTATAAGAAGGAATTCGAGGCCATCCACTCCAACCTCGACGCCACCGCCGGTTACACCTGGAGCCGCGACGCCGCAAACGGCTGGAACGACGGTTCCAAATCCATTCAGGGCATGGCCACAACCATGGGGCTTTTAGCTCCCACGGTAAACGCCGACGGCACTTATTCGCTCAACTGGAACGAAGGCACCGCCGGTCAGGTCGGGCAGCCCTTCCAGAAGGATGTTGTCGACAAAAACGGCAATTACCACTGGAAGAACCACCTGCAGCTTCTCTCGTTCTTCGGTCGTGTCAACTACACCTTCAAGGAGCGCTATCTGCTGACCGCCACTGTCCGCGGCGATGCTACCTCGCGCTTCTCCAAGGACAACCGCTGGGGTATCTTCCCCGCTGTGGCTCTCGGCTGGCGTATCAACGACGAAGCCTTCATGGCCGATGCTGCCGGATGGCTCTCCGACCTGAAGCTCCGCGCCGGTTGGGGTGAAACCGGTCAGCAGGCCGTAGGTTCCACCAACAACTACACTCCGACTTATGTAGTTTCCTCCCCCGGTTCATATTATCCCAACGGTGCCGGCGGCTGGCTGATTCCTTACTTCCCCGAAGGCTATAACCCCGACCTGAAGTGGGAAACCACCGAAACCTGGAACGCAGGTGTCGACTTCGGCTTCTTCAACAACCGTATCACCGGTAGCATCGAATACTACCTCCGCAAGACCCGCGACCTCCTCTCGAACGTGCCTGTGGCTGCCGGTTCCTCCACCAAGGCTTACCTCCCCCAGAACATCGGTAAGATGGAGAACTACGGTATCGAATTCGCCATCAACGCCAAGCCCGTCGTAACCGACGACTTCGTATGGAATATCTCCTACAACGTAGGCTGGAACCACAATGAAATCACCGACCTCAACGGCCTGACCTTCGGTGTCGGCGGCGGTGTCGGTACCGGAGGTAACGTACAGATTCAGAAGGAAGGCTATCCCGCTTACTCCTTCAACCTCTACCAGCAGGTTTACGACGCTCAGGGCAATCCCGTCCAGGGCGCTTACGTCGACCAGAACGCCGACGGCGTAATCGACTCCAAGGACCTCGTGGTCCGCTACAGCAAGGATCCCAAGGTTACCATGACCTTCGCCTCCAACTTCCGCTACAAACAGTGGGACTTCGGCTTCTCCCTGCGCGCCTCCATCGGCAACTATGTATATGCCGGCGCTCTTCGCAGCGGTTCCGACCTGAGCGGTCTGCTCCGTAACAACCAGCTCTCGAACGTCTGGGATGTCGACACCTATTTCGACACCAACGACACCCTGCTGGGTTACTCCGACTACTGGCTGCGCAATGCCTCATTCCTGCGCTGCGACAACATCAACCTCGGTTACACCTTCGACAACCTCCTGAACGACAACCTGAAGCTCCGCATCTTCACCGCAGTTCAGAACCCCTTCGTCATCACCAAGTACAAGGGCCTGGATCCTGAAGTCTTCTCGGGCGTCGACGGCAATATCTATCCCCGCGCAACCACATGGTCGCTCGGCGTCGTAGCCAATTTCTAATCGCGTCAAGGTTGAATCTTTAAACGAAACTTCACAATGAATCTCAAGAAATATCTATTGTCAGGCGGCGTTGCCTTCGGCCTTGCGCTCACCTCTTGCGTGGGTGACCTCGACCTCGATGTCAACGACCCCAACCAGGGCGATCCCAACAGCCCTGATTTCATCGAGAATAGCCTCGCTATATGCTATTCAGGTATCGCTGTCAGCGGTTACAGCGGTTCCGGTTCCTCCTATGTCGAAGGCATCGACCCCGGTACTTCGGCTTACCTCCGCACGCTCTTCACCCTCGGCGAGTTCTGCTCCGATGAACTCGTGTGGATCTGGCCTAACGACGAGGGCGGCTCCATCGGTGATATCGTGGCCTGCACATGGTCGGCCAACAATTCCATCACCTACGGCGCATATTACCGTATGCTCGGACATATCGCCATCTGCAACCAGTTCCTGGCCAACACAGCCGACAACGCCGATCCTGAAGTTCAGGAAATGCGCGCCGAGGCCCGTACGCTCCGTGCTTTCTCGTACTACAACATGATTGACCTCTTCGGTCAGTCCTCCTTCATCACCGAGGAGGCTGAACTCGGAGCAAAACCGACCCAGATTTCCCGCGCCGAACTCTTCGCATGGATCGAGAATGAACTCAAGGATATTGTCGACAACCGTCTGATTTCCGAAAATCCCGTTTACGGCCGCGTAGGTCTCGACGGTGCCGAAGGTCTGCTGGCCCGTCTGTACCTCAACGCCGAGGTCTTCTCCGGCACACCCCGCTGGGCCGACTGCTCCGCCCGCTGCGAGAACATCATCAAGCGCCACCTTGGCTCCGGCTTTGATGGTTCCGGTCTTGCAAAAGAGTACCTCTATCTTTTCTGCAAAGAAAACAAGCAGTACATGCCCGGCGGTTCCAACAAAGCCGAGAACGAAATCCTGTTCGGTGTCTCCTTCGACGCCGACATGATCCAGAGCTATGGCGGCCCCACATTCATCGTGGCCGGCACAGTCACCAATACCCACTACATCCCTCGTCAGAACTACGGCTGCTCGGGTGAATGGTCCTGCATCAGGGGCATCCAGCAGATGGCCGAGCGTTTCTACGGTCTGCCCGGCGACAAGCGTAATGACCTTTGGGTGACCGGTTTCAAGCCCGCCGGCTCCTACACTGTCAACGGCGAAAAGGTTTCCTGGGATGAAGAGGACTACACCGACACATTCCTCGGCTTCACCGGTTCCTGGAGCACCACCGGCGGTAACGCCATCATCAAGTTCACCGGCAACACCATCACCAAGAATCCCGCGGCTGTTGTGGCGGGCGACGCCCTCACTCTCTTTGACGGCGAGTATGTTACGGATCCGAACACCGGTGAACGTAACTGGCGCCCCAACTACAACGCTACTCCGTTCATGTCCACCGACCAGCCCGTCATCCGCCTGGCCGACATCTACCTGATGTACACCGAGTGTGCCCTCCACGGTGCCGGCAATACTTCAGACGCCCTGACTTACATCAACTACGTGCGCGAACGCGCAGGCGCTCCCGCCTACAATTCTATTGCAGAGGTTACCTTCAAGGAACTTATGGACGAGCGTTCCCGCGAACTTTATCTCGAATCCGTACGCCGCACCGACCTTATCCGCAACGGCATGTTCGTAGGTCCCCAGCAGACCGTATGGCAGGTCAAGGGTAACATCAACAACATCGATGGTACCCGCATCGCCGACCGCTATGCTCTGTATCCCATCCCCTCCGCCGTGCTTAACGCTCAGCCCGAGTTCAAGCAGAATCCCGGCTACTAATAACTATTACGGTTCCTCTTCCGGGACCTTTCGGGGTCCCGGAAAAGGAACTGCAGGAAAAACAAATTCAGAATCTTTCACGAAATGAAAAAGATATCTTTGATGTTTGCCGTCGCAGTAGCCGCTCTGGGTCTCTCCAGCTGCGCTGAAACCTGGGACGACCCCGTAACCCTCAAAACCCATGAGGGGGAGAAGCAGGCTGACTTCCTCAATCAGCCTGTGATGCAGAACCAGTCGATTATGCTCACCAGCGATAATACCGACGGCGTGTTCCACCTGACCTGCTCGCAGCCCGATTTCGGTTATGCCGCAGTCGCCACATACAAGGTTCAGGTGTCCCTGACCGAAGACTTCAAGCAGTTTGAGGAAATCAATCAGGAGTTCTATGTATGTTCCGCTATCGACGTGCTCAACGGCGATGTGGCAACTGCGCTTGAGAAGCTCTCCGGAGTCAAGACCGAAGCTGACCTTCCGCTTCCCTACCAGCCTCTGTATATGCGTCTGCGCGCTTACGTAGCTCAGGATGAAGCCAACACAACCTTCATCTCCAACGTCGTGAAGTTTGCTGGCGTTTCTGCCGACTTCCTCGCTGTCTGGATTTCCGATATACCCATCGACATGTATCTCCGCGGCGGATTCCCCGAAACCGGCGGCTGGGAGGCTGTCGAGAAGTATCAGTTCGTTACCGGTCCTACCGACAACACCTGGGTAACCAAGACCATCGACATCGCCGAAGGCACCGAATTCAAGGTAGCCGATTCTTCCTGGGGTCCCTGCAACTGGGGTGCCGAGAGCGATCCTGTGGTTTCGATTGATAAAGACTATACTCTCAACACCGGCAACAACCCCGGTAACCTTAAGGCGGGCGGCAACTTCCACGGCTATGCTATGGTAAGCCTTGTCAAGGGTAACTATATTCTCCGCCTGATTCCTACTGCCGACTAATCCCGATTTTCCCCATCCCTACGGCGCCTGCCCTCCAGCGGGCAGGCGCCGTGGAAACAACTTAGAAAACATCATTTTTAAGAAACAATGAAAAAACTTAGCATATTTCTGCTGGGCGCTCTCGGGATGATGGCCGCCACCTCTTGCGAGGAGAAAATCGATCCCGCAACCCCCCAGACTAACCCCCAGGAGCCTGTCGTCACCGAAGGCGACGTTGTCTCCACCCCCGCC
>CABUTS010000032.1 GCA_902494515.1 uncultured Muribaculaceae bacterium
ACCGCGGAGGCCGCCGTTTATAGGGTGGGATCAGGGTTGATTTATCAGAGCTGTGGGATTAGAGCTGATGCTGGGGACGGAGGAGGTCGTTGACGGTCTTGACGGGGTTGAAGGTGGCGATGGGCACTTCAACGAAGGCGGTGTTCCAGTCGCTCATGGCGCCGTTCCAGAGACCGGGGAGCTCGAGGGCTTTCAGCGAGCGGCCGTGGAGCGACTTCGAGGAGATGAAGCCGGTTTCGGGGTCGACATGGGCGGGAAGGTCGTATTTGCGTCCTTCGGCGTCGCAGATGTAGCATACAAGGTCAACGGGGTTGAAGTGGGTAGCCTTGGCCATCATCTCCTTGTTTTCCTCTTTGCTGAGGTCGATCTGCGAGCTTTCGAGAATCTGAAGCGAGCGGGAGCCGTCGGAGTTGAAAGCGATGTAGGGGCCGCCGCCGGGTTCACCCTCGTTGCGGACCATGCCGCAGACACGCATCGGACGGTCGAGTTTTGCCCGGAGGTATGTGGCGAGGTCTTCGCCCTTCAGAGTTTCGAGTTCGGGAGCTTCGAAGCAGAAGTTTTTGCGGAGGAAGCCGGCGATTTCGTTGAGTTTGGCCTCATTGTAGTCGCGGCGGTCGATGGCGGCGATGTAGTTCACAGCTTTGTCGTGGAGCTCCATGAGGTAGCCGGCAATCACCTTCTTATACTGCAGGGTGGCGCCGCGGCGGGAGTCGGGAACAACGTTGTCGATGTTCTTGATGAAGACTACGGTGCTGTCGAGGTCGTTGAGGTTCTGGATCAGGGCGCCGTGGCCACCGGGACGGAACACCATCTTGCCGTCTTCGCGGAAGAGTGTGTTGTCCTCGTTGACAGCTACGGTGTCGGTGGAAGCCTTCTGCTCCGACATGGTGACGTCGATTTTCACGTTCATCTGCTTCTCGATTTCGGGAACAGCCTCGGCGAGTTTTTTCTCGAAGGCAGCGCGATGAGCGGGGGAAACGGTGAGGTGCATCTTCACGGTGCCGTTGGCCTGACGGGCCGACTGAGCGCCCTCCATGAGCTGCTCCTCGACCGGGGTGCGGGTGCCGTTTTCAGCGTGATGGAATGTGAGCAGACCCTTGGGGAGGTTGCCGTAGTTGAGACCGTCGGCTGAGATGATGCCGCTGATGACCTCCTTCTGGCGTCCTTCGGCGAGGAGTTCGTCGACACCTTTGCCGAGGTTTTTCTTCAGGACAGCGTCGAGTTCGGCGAAGAAAGCGACGTTGTGGATACCCTTGAGGAGTTTGTCGACGTCGGAACCTTCGGGAGCCTTGTCGGCGTCGCCGTCAACGAATCCGAAGAGAGCCTTGAACATACGCGAGGCAGCTCCGGAAGCGGGAACGAACTTGCAGACATCGCCGCCATCGGCCAGGAACTTGTCCCAGCGGGCCACGGCCTGAGTTTCCTCCTCGGGGGTGAGGATGGTGATACCCTCGCCCGGACGGGCGGAATCATAGATTTTCAGATAAGGGAAGCCGGTCTTGAAGCGGTTGACCTGGCTCATGAGTTGCTCTTCGGTGACGCCGCGCGCGGCCAGTTGAGCTTTGTCTTCTTGGGATAACATCGGTTTTATCGAATTAGATTTTTAATGGTGACGGAGGAGTGGAATCGGAAACAGGCGGTTTCCGAGGTGTAACCGGATGATCCGGAGGCATCGCGGGGGCAGAGGTGCAGAGGCAACCCGACAGAGTTCAGTTGTACTGTGGATTCACCGGATGGTAGAGCCAGTTCCGGTAGGATTTGCCCAGCAACCGCACGAAGCGATACCAGAATGAATCGCCGTCTTCGCGGAAAATTTCCTCGTTGGCCGGCTGGGGAGCAACGGCCCAGACGTGATTGGCGATTTCGCTTTCGAGCTGGTTGGCGTCCCAGCCGCTGTATCCGACGAAAAAGCGCATCTTTCCTTCGGTTTCAAGCCCCATGTTCACATAGGCTTTGACTTTTTCGAAGTCGCCGCCGATATACAGGTTGTCGCCGATCTTCCTGGCCTGCGGAAACTCTTCTCCGAGGGTGTGAAGATAAAAAAGACGGTCGCACGAGAGCGGGCCTCCGCAGTAAATCGGGATGTCCACCTCGTCGTCGATTCCCTCGATTGCCTGACCGAGGGTGTAGCCGGTCGGTTTGTTGAGAACCAGACCCATGGATGACTTCCCGCGCTCGTATTCGACCAGAGAAATGACCCCATGGTTGAAGTATTCCTCGCGCAGGAAAGGTTCGGCCACAAGAATTGAACCTACGTGGGGCTCGCCCGTCGGTAGATTAATCTTAAACAAAGATGAATCCAAATTTGGCATGTCTGTTTCCATGGCCCTTCACTTAGTAATATTACACATATAATTGACGAAGCATTTGTCGGTCGGCGGTATTATGGCCGACGGACTGCTTCCCATCTTGGCTGCGATAACAGGTAGGCATACCGTTGGCTGCCATCCTGTGGTAATGATGTGAAGAAAACGGGCGCGACGGTAATCCGTGAGGCCCTTCTATCTTCATTGGCGAAGTTACTACTTATTTACAAGAGTAACAAATTTTTCCGAGGGAAAATTACGGTAATTTACGTTAATGCATCTCCCTCAGGATGTATATATCCGCCGGAGCCACCGCGGGGATGGCTCCGGCCGGAGATCACAGGGCCAGGAACCGCTCGGCGTCGATGGCAGCGCGGCAACCGCTGCCGGCAGCGTTGACAGCCTGCTGGTAAACCGGGTCGGCGACGTCGCCGGCGGCGAATACCCCGTCGACCGATGTGGCGGTTGAGGGGGAAGCTACGTTTATGTAGCCTTCGGGATTCATCTCAATCTTGCCGCGGAAGATGTCGGTGTTGGGTGTGTGGCCGATAGCGAGGAAGAAGCCGTCGATGTCGATGTCGAAACGGCGCTCCTTGTCGGTGCCGACATTCTCCACGAGGCGAGCGCCCTGAAGCACCTCCTGGCCGAACAGACCTTCGGTGTTGCAGTTGAACAGCACCTCGATGTTCTCGCGTTCGCGGACACGGGCCTGCATCACCTGCGAGGCGCGCAGATAGTTCTTGCGGACAATCAGGTATACCTTCGAGGCGAGGCCGGAGAGGTAGAGCGCTTCCTCGCAGGCGGTGTCGCCGCCGCCGACAACTGCCACACGGCGCTTGCGATAGAAGAAACCATCGCAGGTAGCGCAGGCCGAAACGCCGAGACCCATATACTTCTGTTCGTCGGGCAGTCCGAGATATCGGGCTGCGGCGCCGGTGGCGATAATCACCGTGTCCCCCTTGGCTTTGGAACCGTCGCCGAGGGTGAGGGTGAACGGACGCTGCGAGAAGTCTACGTCGGTGACGACATCCAGTATGATTTTGGCTCCGAAATTCTCAGCCTGCTGACGCATCTGGGCTACCAGATCGCCCCCCTGGACTCCGGTGGGGAATCCGGGAAAGTTTTCGACTTCGGTGGTGGTGGTGAGCTGACCGCCGGGCTGCATCCCCTCGAAGAGGATGGGCTGCAAGCCGGCGCGCGAGGCGTAAACGGCGGCGGTGTAGCCCGCAGGGCCGCCGCCGATTATGATACATTTTGAAGTGAGTTCAGACATATTGATGTGTTGGAATGATTATCTCAGATCTATGACTTCAACACCGGGGAAGAGCTTCGGATTGAATTTGTAGAAAGCCTGCCCCTTGGCCTTGGTGCCCTTTGCTGAGGAAATCTTCACGGTGACCGACTGGCCGTCGGTGCTGTTGAGGGTGATTTCCTGAGGCAGGAAGGTTGAAGCGTTGAGGGTAACGATAGCTGACTTGATGTTGCCTTTGTGGTTCTTCGGGGTCAGTTCGATTTTCTCCAGACCGGCGGGAGCTTTCAGGCGGCGCGGCGAGAAGTTGGCGCTGATACCCGAAAGAATCGCCAGAGGGTTGCTTTCTGCGAGCTCCGCGGTGGTCGGTTCGGTGAGATTCACTTCGCCGGTGTCCGAGGAATACGCCCACTGAGTATTCCCGTTGTACCATATCTTTAGCCCCGGGGTCGAAAGATAGAACATTTTCCCTTCGGCCGACATTGTCCCGGCATAGGAGTTGCCGTTTTGCCAGAGAGTGAACACGAAGTCCATAGCCGGGTGCTTTTTTATCGCCGCCACCATCTTGTTTACAGAGGACTGCGCCGATTGCTGGGCGCCCCTGGCGGGGGATATGGCAAACAACGCCGCGATTACGAGCAACAGCAGCTTCGTAAGCGAAGTCCGGTGCCTGACGGCTACGCCGTTACCGCGTGTTACATTGTCATTCAGGGATATTTTTCGTTTAGTCATTTCAATCAGAAGTTGTTGTTGTTTTGGGCGAGAAGGGACTCGAGCTGCATCGGGTCGACCAGAATGTTTCGGGCCTTACCACCGGAGGCGGGACCTACGATGCCGACGGCCTCGAGCTGGTCCATGATTTTTCCGGCGCGGTTGTATCCTATAGAATAACGCCGCTGAACCGAAGAAGTTGATGCCACACCGGCCGAAACCACGGCGCGGGCCACCTCCTCGAACAGCGGGTCGCGCTCCGAGAGGTTGCCGTTGGAGCCGCCGAGCACCGTCTCGGAGTCCTCGCCCAGCGGTTCGGGGAGGAAGTAAGCGTGGGGGAAACCGGGCTGCTCGTCAATGAACTGACAGATGCGGCGCACCTCTTTGGTGTCGATGTATGCACACTGCACTCGCTCCATGTTACCGTTGTGCGAGAAGAGCATATCCCCCTTGCCGATCAGTTGGTTGGCACCCGGAGTGTCGAGGATGGTGCGGGAGTCGACCATCTGGTTCACGCGGAAGGCCACGCGGCCGGGGAAGTTTGCCTTGATCAGACCGGTGATGACGTTGGTCGACGGGCGCTGGGTGGCGATAATCATGTGCATGCCAACGGCGCGCGCCATCTGGGCGATACGGGCAATCGGGGTCTCAACCTGCTTGCCGGCAGTCATGATCAGGTCGGCGAACTCGTCGACTACAATCACGATGTAGGGGAGATAGCGATGGCCTTTCTCGGGGTTGAGTTTCTTCTGGATGAACAGCTCATTGTACATCGTCACCTTCACTACGCCGGCCTGCTTGAGCAGTTCGTAGCGGTTCTCCATCTCTACGCAGAGGGAGTTGAGGGTGCGGACCACGTTGTCCATGTTGGTGACGATGGCGTCTTCGTCATCGGGAAGTTTCGCCAGGAAATGACGTTCGAGGCAGTTGTAGAGCGAAAATTCCACGCGTTTCGGGTCGATGAGCACGAACTTCAGCTCGGCGGGATGCTTCTTGTAGAGCAGCGACGCGATAATTGTGTTCAGGCCGACGGATTTACCCTGACCGGTGGCACCGGCCACGAGCATGTGGGGCATGGCCGCGAGGTCGGCGATGTAGACCTGGTTGGTGATTGTGGCGCCCATAGCCATCGGGAGTTCGCACTTCGATTCCTGGAAAGCTTTGGAGGAGAGAACGGTTTTGATCGATACCGTCTGCGGCTCGTAGTTGGGGACCTCGATACCGACGGCGTTCTTACCGGGAATCGGGGCCAGAATTCGGATACCCTTTGCGGCGAGGGTCATGGCGATGTCGTCCTCGAGACGCTTGATTTTGGCGATACGCGTACCTTCGGCGGGGACGATTTCGTAGAGGGTCACGGTCGGGCCTACGGTGGCGTCAATCTTGGTGATTTCTATGTCGAACTGGGCTAATGCCTTGATAATGCGCTCCTTGTTGGCTTCCTGCTCGGCGATGTCATAGCTGTCGGTGACAGGCTTGGGGTCGTTGAGGAGGTCGCATCCGGGGCGCTTGTAATGCGAAAGCTCGGCGGTGGGGTCATAGAGGGTGTCGGCACCGACATGGCTGTCGGGGACGGTCTCGATAACATTGGTTTTCACCTGGAAAGCGGGCTCGTTGTTGGCGGGCTGTTCTTCGGCAGGCTCGGTGCTTGCTGATGTGGAGGATGTATCCGATGTATTGGATGTTTCGGATGTGTCTGATGTCCCGGCGGATTGGGCAGGTTCGGTGGGCTGGGCGGGCTGGGAGAGATGCTCCTCGGTGAGCTCACCGGTGAGGGCGGCGGCAAGGGCGGAATTGACCTTTGAGGGGGCGTCAGACTGTTGCCCGGCGTCCAGTTTTTGCCCGGCGTCAGACGCGGTGTCTTCATCGGGTTCCAGCTCGTAGATGATCTCCTCGCCGGAAGACTGAGATTCTGTTTCGGAGTCGGCACGGAATGGAATCTCTTTCTCAGTCACAGGGATTTCAGCCGGCTCGCCTGCGGACATCTCAGCCGGCTCGTCGGCGGCCATCTCGGCAGGCTCGTAGGCCGGGACGCGGGCTGGTTCCGGAGCCTGAGCAGGCGCGGCGTCGGCAACTGCTGCGGGCTGGAGCGGAGCGGGAAGAGTGTCCTTATCTTCCTCGCGGGTAATGGCATATTCGTCGATTACTTCCTCGTCCTCTTCGTCGTCGAAGCCTACGGTAAGGGGCTCGCGCTGAGGATGTTCCTGCTGCCCTTCCTGATCGGCACCGGGTTTGTCGGGTTCGTCGGCATCATCGGATTCCTCGGCAATCGGGGAATTCTGCATCGCCTCGATAACGCGGGCCTGAGCCTCCTCGCGCTCCTGACGGATCTGTTCCTCGCGGGCGCGGCGGGCTTTCTGATACTCCTTATACTTATTATATATGGTGATGAGATCGTTCAGATAAACGAACACCACGGCAGCAATCAATATTACGGAAACCAGCAGCGCTCCGATCCATTCGACGTTGCTGACAAGAAATTTATTGACAAACTGGCCGTGCACACCGCCGTAAAGGAATTCCGAATCGACCGACATGGCGAAGAATCCGGCTACAATCGAAATGGTCACGGCCACCAACAGCGACTTGAAGGTCATCGACCAGAACTTGCATTTCTTGACCCCCATCAGCCACAGGCCGAGGATTCCGAGATATACGATGGCCACAATCGAGCCGAGTCCGAGCCCCTGCGAGAAGATCGCCTGGGTGACGACGGCTCCGAACGGGCCGCCGGTGTTCTCGACTTTGGTTTGTCCGGCTGCCAATTCGGCAATAGTGTGGGAATTCACGGCGCTCTGGTCGGCGATACCGGCGCGGATAAAGGAGATGGCGGCAATCACAAGGTATACGGCCACGCAGATCAGTACAACACCGAGGAAAGCGTGGGTGCGTTTGTCGGCGAAGAATTTCACGAACTTGCTCTCCCTAAAGGGTTTGCGTTCGCGGCGGGCCTTTTCGCGCTCAGCGGCGCGGCGGGCCTTCTCGGCAGCCCGTTCGGCATCGCGGATCGCCTGCTCCTTGGCTCGCTCGCGGGCGATTTCATCGCGGCGCTGACGTTCGGCGGCCTCCTTTTTGCGGGCACGCTCCAGGCGGGCATCGTTTTCGCGGTCACGGCGCTCGCGGTCGCGGCGCGCAATCTCCTGGCGGTTCGCCTCGGCGTCATAGTCGGGGCGCTGGGGGCGGCGGGGGGCACGGCGCTGAGCCGGCCGACGGCGCGGGGCGTCATCGTCGGCGTAACGGTCGTCATCGTCATAACGCGCCGGACGGCGGTCGTCGTCATAGCGCGCCGGACGGCGATTGTCGTCATTGTCGCGGCGGCCTGCCCGGCGGTCATCGTCGTCGTATCCGGCGGAACCGCGCTGACGGCTGCCGGAAGCTGCACGGTTTTTTTTGCGGGACGGGACATTTTCGTCCCTGCTGATCAGATCGGGATCGTAATCGTTTTCGCTGAGAGAGTTATTATATTTGTCCATTAATGAAAAGTCAAATAATGATGGATGGAAAATAACGCTTGCACCTTGCGTAAATGTATACAAAGGTACGAAGAAAAAACCATTTCTGCAATGTAAAATCAGCAAACGGCAATTTTTTTTCAAAAAGTCACAAAAAGTAGCGAAAACCGACAAACTCACACCATAAAAATTTTTCTTTTCGGCTGAAAAAGGCTAACTTTGTCAGCGGATTTGCCCCGGGGCCTGCAAGGTGATCGGCGGAAATCCGGTTATTCTTAGCTCCCCGCCACAGGATGAAAGACGAAAAGATGCTGGCTGCGGCCCGCGAAATCCTCGGTAAGTTCCTCAAATCCAGAGGGATGCGCCATACTCCCGAGCGCGATATGCTCCTCGAGAAAGTGTTCTCCTCGGCCGAACACTTTTATATCGACGTGCTTTGCGAAGCTCTCGAGCTCGAAGGATTCCACGTCAGCCGCTCCACAGTCTACGCCAACATGCAGATATTCCTTGACGCCGGGCTTGTGCGCCGCCATCAGTTCGGCAACCAGCCGGCGCAGTATGAGCGGTATCTGCCCGGGAGCGGAGCCAACCACATCCACCTTGTCTGCTCGGTGTGCGGGTGTGTCAAGGAGGTGAAGGATATGGCGCTGGCCGAGGTACTGCTCAGCCGCAACTACGCCGGATTTCGCCCCCGCGAATGTGCGCTGTATGTCTACGGCATCTGCGGACGTTGCGAACGTTTAGCCGCGCAGCAGCAGAAAACCGCGCAACAGCAGAAAACCGCGCAACAGAATCCTAAGAAAAAATAATCAAATCAATATACATTTCGCCCGGCTCTCCCCTCCATGCTCCCCGGGTTGCAAAATTCAGAATCCAGACTATGAAAGTTGACGTTTTGCTCGGCCTCCAGTGGGGCGACGAAGGAAAAGGTAAGGTTGTTGACGTGCTGACTCCGCGCTACGACGCAGTGGCCCGTTTCCAGGGTGGCCCCAATGCCGGTCACACCCTCGAATTCGACGGCAAAAAGTATGTGCTCCGTTCCATCCCCTCCGGCGTTTTCCAGCACGGCCAGACCAATATCATCGGCAACGGCGTGGTTCTCGACCCCGTTCTTTTCCGCGAAGAGGCCGAAGCCCTCGAAAAATCGGGTGTAGACCTTAAGAAGGTGCTCAAACTTTCCCGCAAGGCCCATCTGATTCTCCCCACCCACCGTCTGCTCGACGCTGCCGGCGAAAAGGCCAAGGGCTCCGCCAAGATTGGTACCACCGGCAAGGGTATCGGCCCGACATACACCGACAAGACCTCGCGCAACGGCCTCCGTCTGGGCGATGTCGAAGATCCCGCGACCGCCAAGGAGCGCTACGAGGCACACCGCAACGCCCATATCCAGCGCCTGGTTGCCATGGGCTGCGAACCCGACCCCGCGCAGCTCGCCGAAATGGAGATGAAATGGCTCGACGCCATAGAATATCTCCGCAAATTCCAGATCGTAGACTCCGAATTCGAGGTCAACAAGCTCCTCAAAGATGGCAAGAAGATTCTCTGCGAGGGTGCTCAGGGCACGATGCTCGATGTTGACTTCGGTTCCTATCCTTTTGTAACCTCCTCGAACACCATTTGCGCCGGAGCATGCTCCGGTCTGGGCGTCGCCCCCAACAAGATCGGCGACGTGTTCGGTATCTTCAAGGCATACTGCACCCGCGTCGGTGCCGGCCCCTTCCCCACCGAGCTTTTCGACGAAATTGGCAAGACTATCCGTGACCTCGGCCATGAATACGGCGCTGTCACCGGCCGCGAGCGCCGCTGCGGATGGATCGACCTCGTGGCTCTCCGCTACGCAATCATGCTCAACGGCGTCACCCAGCTGATCATGATGAAGAGCGACGTTCTCGACGGATTCGACACCATCAAGGCCTGCGTCGCCTATAAGGTGAACGGCAAGGAAACCCGCGACTTCCCCTTCTCCATCGAAACCGGAACCATCGAGCCCGTCTATGTTGAGCTTCCCGGCTGGAAGACCCCGATGACCGCCATCACCTCCGAGGAGCAGTTCCCTGCCAACTTCAAGGCCTATATCGACTTCCTGGAGAAAGAACTCGAGACCCCGATTACCATCGTATCTGTCGGTCCCGACCGTCTGCAGACCATCGAGCGCAAGAAGTAACCGATAAAACAATAAAACCATCGGGGCGAAATCATTAGTTTGATGATTTCGCCCCGATGGTTTTGTTGGTTAACGCGGTTATAGTTAGCGTTTTGTATGTTCGCGTCGCTGTAGGTTATCGTTTTATTTTACGGTGACTTTCAGCGCTTCCTGAGCACGGAGGGCTTTGGCGCGGGCCTCCTCGAGAGTGTCGGCGGTGGCGACAATCACGCCCATACGGCGGTGGCCGTGGATTTCGGGCTTGCCGAAGATTCGCATCTGTACGCCCGGTTCGGCGAGAACTTTCTCGAGGTTGTCGAATTCAATCTCGTTGGTGTCCCCTTCAACCACGATTGCACGGGAGGCCGAGGGTCCGTAGAAACGGATTGCCGGAACGGGCAGACCGAGCAGCGCGCGGGCGTGCAGACCGAACTCGCTGAGGTCCTGCGAAATCATGGTCACCATGCCGGTGTCGTGCGGACGGGGCGATACTTCGCTGAAAATCACATTGTTGTCCTTAACGAACAGCTCGACGCCGAAGATGCCGTAGCCTCCGAGAGCATCGGTGATTTTCTTTGCGATGTCGCGGGCCTGGGCGATGGCTTCAGCCGACATGGGCTGGGGCTGCCAGGATTCGCGGTAGTCGCCGTTGACCTGGATGTGGCCGATAGGTTCGCAGAAGGTGGTTCCGGAAACCGAGCGGACGGTCAGCAGGGTGATTTCGTAGTCGAACTTGATGAACCCTTCGACGATGACGCGGCCGGCGCCGGCGCGGCCACCCTTCTGGGCCTCCTCCCATGCGGGGAGAACATCGGCTTCGGACTTGATGGTGGACTGGCCGTGACCCGACGAGCTCATCACGGGTTTCACAACGCAGGGGATGCCGATCTCCCTGACGGCGTCGAGGAACTGTTCCTTGGTGTCGGCGAAGCGGTAAGGGGATGTGGGCAGTCCGAGCTCCTCGGCGGCGAGGCGGCGGATACCTTCGCGGTTCATTGTCAGCCAAGCTGCCTTGGCTGTCGGGGTCACATGGTATCCCTCCTTCTCGAGCTCAACGAGTACGGGGGTTGCGATAGCCTCGACTTCGGGGATGATGTGGTCGGGCTTCTCCTCTTCGATGACCTTGCGGAGTTCGACGGGGTCGAGCATGTTGAAGACGTGGGAACGGTGGGCAATCTGCATGGCCGGGGCGTTGGGATACTTGTCGCAGGCGACAACCTCCACCCCCATGCGCTGGAGTTCGATGGCGACTTCCTTGCCGAGCTCACCGCTGCCGAGCAGCAGAGCCTTGCGGCCGGAGGGGGTCATTACGGAACCAATCTTTGTCATATATATAACGGATGAATTGATTTGATGTCAGAATCAGAAACCAACGGAGAGATGCATGGAACTGACAGCGGAGCGAGAGCCGAATTGTTAAAAACCGGTCGGGCGGAAATGTTAAAACCGCAACACCGGCGCCCTGTCGATTCCGTTGCAAAGTTACGATTTTTTTGCGAAAATACATCTATATTCCTCCGCTTAATACCGAAGTTGTTGAAAAATCCTCTTAAACAATCCGGATTTCGCCTGATTATTGGTCGATATTTCCTATTATTGGAATATATTGCTGCAAAACGCTTGTTTTTTAAGGTTTAAATGTTAATTTTGACATAAGTGTTAAAACGGCGCTACTCTCCTGCTCTGTCCGAAGGGTTTCCTCACGTTTCAGGCGGTGTTTTCCCCCGTTTAAGGTGGCGTTTTCTTGACGAAATCGGTCTGAATTTATGAAATTTCGTCTCAAAATGGCGGCTCGGCGGCAACAATCACTTCCTGAAATTGTTAAAAAAGTAAGAGAGGTTTACAAAACTTTCTGAAAAAATGAAAAAATCTATAATCTGGTTACTGACGGTGCTGATGGCCATGGCCTTCGGCGGTCTGCTCTACATTCAAATTATATATATGGAGAGCATGATCAAGATGCGCGACGATCAGTTTACCGAAGGTGTCAAGCGCAGCCTCTATGCTGTAGCCTCAATGCTCGAGCAGGACGAAACCAAATATTTCCTCGAAGAGGATGTGGCCGAAGTGGAGTCTTCGACTGTCTACTCGCAGTATGGCGGCACACCCCATCTCGGCGGTATCAAATACTCATTCTCCACCCACAGCGGTCTGGTCGGTGACGTCATCGTTACGGCCGACGCCGACAAAATCTACAAGCTCCAGAGCGACCAGAGCAACATCGAGGCAAGCTACAACTCGATGCGCGAGGAGCTCAAAGGGCAGTACCTCTATCAGAAAGGTATCATCGACGATGTGATCATCAACATCATGAACAAGGCCGCCGAGCGTCCGATCAGCGAACGTGCCGACTCCGCAGCCGTCAGGAAGTATCTGAAGAAAGAGCTCGAAAACAACGGCCTCGACCTCCCCTTCGATTTCGCGATTGTCAGCCGCAACGGCTACACCTATTATAAGACCAGCGGTTTCGACAACATCGACCCCTCGAACCTGGCCAATTCCATCTTCGTGCAGTCGCTTTTCCATAACGACCCGGCATCGAAGAAGAATTACCTGAAGGTTTACTTCCCGTCGAAAAACAAATACATCATGGCGTCGGTTAAGTTCATGATTCCGTCGTTCATCTTCACCTTCATCCTGCTGATAGTCTTCCTCTACACCATCATCGTGGCGTTCCGTCAGAAGAAGCTCACCGAAATGAAGAACGACTTCATCAACAACATGACGCATGAGTTCAAGACGCCGATCTCCACGATTTCGCTGGCGGCGCAGATGCTCAACGACGCTTCGGTGCGTAAGTCGCCGAACATGCTCCAGCATATCTCCAACGTCATCAACGACGAAACCAAGCGCCTGCGCTTCCAGGTCGAGAAGGTGCTGCAGATGTCGATGTTCGATAAGCAGAAGGGCACCCTGAGACTTCAGGATGTCGATGCCAACGCCGTGATTTCCAACGTCGTGAACACCTTCAGGCTGAAGGTCGAGAAATATGGCGGCCATATCGAGGCCAATTTCAAGGCCGAGGATGCCATCGTAAATGTCGACGAGATGCACTTCACCAACGTGATTTTTAACCTCCTCGACAACGCCATCAAATACCGCAAGGAGGATGTTCCCCCGGAGCTGAAAATCACCACCGAGAATATCCACGGCGACCGCCTGAAGATTACCCTTGCCGACAATGGTATCGGCATCAAGAAGGAGGACCTCAAGCGAATCTTCGAGAAATTCTACAGGGTTTCGACCGGCAACCGCCACGACGTCAAGGGCTTCGGTCTCGGTCTGGCATACGTCAACAAGATGATCCGCCTGATGGGCGGCACCATCACCGCTGAAAGCGAAATCGGCAAGGGCACGAGCTTCGTGATCATCCTCCCTCTCCTGTCGGTATCAGAGGATGCCGACGACAAAGAGGAAAAAGAGGAGAAATAAGTTCAGCTGAACCGTAAGGTATGATTTTTTTAACGTCAGGCTGAACAATTTGCAATAGTTAAATCTTATATAAATATAATAAAACTTTTAAGAATTATGGACGACCGCATGAGAATCCTCCTTTGTGAGGATGACGAAAATCTGGGGATGCTCCTCCGCGAATATCTTCAGGCCAAAGGCTTCAACGCCGACCTCTACGCCGACGGCGAAGCCGGTTACCGGGCTTTCCTCAAAGGCAAATACGACATCTGCGTGCTCGACGTGATGATGCCCAAGAAAGACGGCTTTACACTGGCTCAGGAAATCCGCGCCGTCAACAGCGAAGTTCCCATCATATTCCTGACCGCCAAAAATATCAAGGAAGACATCCTCGAAGGCTTCAAGATCGGTGCCGACGACTATATCACCAAACCTTTCTCGATGGAAGAGCTCGTGTTCCGTATCGAGGCTATCCTCCGCCGTGTCCGCGGCAAGAAGGGTAAGGAGGTTACGATGTTCAAGATCGGCAAGTTCACCTTCGACACCCAGAAACAGGTGCTGATTATCGGCGACAAGATCAACAAGCTGACCACCAAGGAGTCTGAGCTCCTCAGCCTTCTTTGCGCTCACGTCAACGAAATCCTCGAGCGCAACTACGCCCTGAAGACCATCTGGATCGACGACAACTACTTCAACGCCCGTTCGATGGATGTTTACATCACCAAGCTGCGCAAGCACCTCAAGGATGACCCCTCCATCGAAATTATCAACATCCACGGTAAGGGCTACAAGCTCATCGCCCCCGAGGTCAAAGAGAACGCATAAACCACGTAAGCGTTTGTCCGGAAAAAGATAAACACTTGTCCGGAAAAGTATAGCCGCTTGTGCGGCAACGCCACGGAATATGGATGGCAGCGTAAGGATTTGCTGAAGGCACCTCCTTGCGTTGCCATCCGCTTTTTATTGTGTTTTTTTGCCATGATAGCGCGGGAATATTCAAAATAATTGCGTAACTTTGCCATTGTAGAGACTTACATTTGTCTTTGTAGAGACTTACATTTGTCTTTATAGAGACTTACATTTATTTTACCATACTGCCACATGAAAAATTTAACGCCCGTAATCGCGGCTGTCGGTCTGCTCGCGGCTTTTCCGGCCGGAGCCAAGGACCGCATTACCCGCAATCCCGATGCCGTGAACACAGAGACCATCCTCCACGTATGGAGCTGGAGTTTCCCCACTATCGCCCAGAATATGAAGCAGATAGCCGACGCCGGCTACACCATGGTCCAGACCTCCCCCGTCCAGCACTGCTTCGACCCTTATGGTTCGACTAAAAAACTGTTTGATCAGGAGGGGAAGGAGGGAAACTGGTATTACTATTACCAACCTACCGACTGGAAGATCGGCAACGCCATCGTCGGCACCAAGGAGCAGATGAAGCAGATGCTCGACTCCGCCGCCAAATATAATGTGCGCGTGATTGTTGACGTGCTCCCCAACCACACCGCTTTCGACATCGACTGTGTCAGCGACGACATGGTCAACGCCGTCGGCGGCCGCGACAAGCTCTATCATTCCACCGGTCTGACCCCCATCCGCGACTACAACGACCGCTACCAGTGCACTCTTGAGGGAACCGGCGGCCTGCCCGACGTCAACACCGAGAATCCCGCTTTCCAGGTGTATTACATGAACTTCGTGAACGAATTGCTCGACATGGGTGTGCGCGGTTTCCGTTACGACACCGCCAAACACATCGGTGTCCACTCCGACCCCGTCGACACTGCTTCCGGCGTTAAGGAGAATGACTTCTGGGATGTCGCCACCGGCCGCAAGGCTGTCAAGGGGGTGAAACTCGCCCTCCCCTACGACTCGCTGTTTGTCTATGGCGAGGTGCTTCAGGACCGCAATGTCCCCGAGGCAGAGTACGCCGACTACTTCGGTCAGACCGCTTCGGGTTACGGTTACCACCTCCGCCGCGCCCTCGAGCAGAAGAGCGCCAGAGGAATCGACCTGCAGAACTGGGATCATCAGTCTGCTCCCGAGTTCCTGACCACCTGGGTCGAGAGCCACGACACATACTGCAACGCTCACGAGAGCGCCGGTCTGACCGACGACCAGATCCGCACCGGCTGGGTGTTCCTGACCGCCCGTCAGAACGGTACTCCCCTTTTTTTCAGCCGCCCGATGAACTCCACCCGTCAGAACTACTGGGGCGACAACCTGCTGGGAGCCCGCGGCAACGACGAATTCTTCCACCCCGAAGTTGTGGCTGTCAATAAGTTCCGTAAGGCCATGGCCGGCCAGAAGGAGGACCTCCGTCAGACCGAAAACGGCGAAGTTCTGGTCGTCAACCGCGGCAAGAAGGGGGCTGCCATCGTGAATATTTCCGACGTTTCAAACTTCCTCGATGTTCCCACCGGACTCCCCGACGGCACCTACAGGGACGTCGTTTACGGCAAGGAGTTCAAAGTGAAGAAAGGCCACCTCAAAGGGGCCGCCGCTCCCCACCGCTCCTACATCCTTTACAAGAAATAATTTCCCCCGAAATATAAGAAATAATTTCCCCCTAAATATAAGAAATAGATTTCCCAAAAAATGTCATGAGCAGCCTTTCAGCGACATCACGTTGCCGAAAGGCTGCTTTGTTTCCGAACCTTGGGGGTGCAGTATGTGTTATAATTTAAAAATCAATACATACTGATAATGAAAAAAATCGGAATATTCTACGGCTCCGCTACCGGAACCACTGAGGAGGTCGCACTGCGTATTGCCAAACTCCTCGATGTAGACGCAAAAGATATTCATAACATTGCAACGGCAGCTCCGTCGGCTGTCGGCGATTACGACATCCTCGTGCTCGGCAGCCCTACATGGGGCGACGGCGACCTTGAGGATGACTGGTATGACTTCCTTGACGGCATGAAGGCTCTCGACCTCAAGGGGAAGCAGATCGCCCTTTTCGGCTGCGGCGACGAAACGATGTCCGAAACCTTCTGCAACGCCGTCGGCGAACTCCACAACAATCTGGAAACCACCGGCGCTGAGTTCATAGCCCCCTATGATACAATCGGCTATACTTTCGATGCATCCGAGGCCAAACCCGAAAACGCACTCGAGGCCTACGGGCTTCTGCTCGACGAGGTTAACCACCCCGAGCTCACCGAACAGCGCCTGAAAGGCTGGACCAAGCTGATTAAAGCCGCCGCCGAAGCCTGACCGCGCCGCTGCATATAATCTTCCGATTCGTCAGCGAAAAATTCCCGCATTAGTTTGATTTCATGCGGGATTTTTTGTACTTTTGCAGAAAGTTTATATCCTACTGAAATTCATTTTATTCTCTACAACTTATTACAGGACCATGAGAAAACATTTACTGATGTTGCTGGCTCTGGTCTGGCTGTCGGTGACGGGTGTGAGCGCTCAGATGTTCACAACCTCTCCCGCTCCGCTGCAGCAGTCGAGCCAGAATGTAAAAATCTATTTCGACCCTTCGCAGTGTGATGTGGCCGGACTGAAAACGGCTTCCGAAATCTATGCCCATATCGGCGTGACCCTCCCGGATGCCCCCGGCGAATGGCAATACATAGTCGGCGGTTGGGCCGACAAGATGGCCAAGAAGAAATTCAACAAGCTCGCCGACGGCCGTTGGGAACTCAACATCGGCGACATCAACACTTACTTCAACATCCCCGCCGGCGTAACCGTCGCCAAAATCGCTATTATCGCGCTGAATGCCAGCGGCTCGGTTCAGACGTCGGACAACTTCCTGAACGTTTACCCCGAAGGTTACTACATCAGTTTCACCCACACCCCCGATAATCTGGTGATCGACAAACCGACGACCTTCACTTTCAGTCTGTCGGCAACCCAGATGTCGCAACTGAGCATCTCGGTCGACGGTACCGTCATAGCTTCCGCAGCTGACGCCACAACCGTTTCGGGAACCTACAACTTCGCGACTCCCGACAAATTCTACACCGTCACCGCTTCCGCCAGCAACGGCAGCGAGACACTGACCGAGGCGGTAACTGTGGCTTATCCCACCGCCTCGCAGCCCGGAAACTATCCCGGCGGAGTTCCCAAGATGGGCGCCGTGAAGCAGGCTGACGGTTCCGTGCTTTTCTGTCTTGCCGCTCCCCGGAAGACCAGTGTGATTCTGGTCGGCGAATGGGACGACTATCAGACCCTGAGCAAGAACGTAATGAAGTATCAGGATTACAATGGCAACCGCTACTTCTGGACCAAGGTCGAAGGCCTTCAGAACAATGTCTACTATCCGTATTATTATCTTGTCGACGGTACACGCAAGGTCGCTGACCCCTGCGCCAAGCTGATGCTCGACTGCTACAGCGACAAGTGGATGCCCGAAGGTATCTGGAACGAACCTATGCCGAAGTATCCCTACGACAGGTTCGACGATGTAATGCTCGCCGTTTATCGTGGCGACATCGACGACTACAACTGGGACAGCGCTACCCTGAACTTCCAGACCCCGGATACAAAGTCGATGACCGTCTATGAGATTCTTCTCCGGGACTTCACTGGCGACGGTTCGGATCAGGACGGCAAGACATTCGGCACATTCCGCACCGCTCTACCGAAGATTTCCTATCTGAAGGAGCTCGGCATCAATGCTGTGGAACTTCTCCCCGTGATGGAATTCAACGGCAACTCCTCCTGGGGTTACAACACCAACGGCTACATGGCCCTCGACAAAGTTTATGGTTCTCCCAAGGATATGCGCGACTTCGTGGCTGAATGTCACCGCAACGGCATAGCCGTGATTCTCGATATTGTCTTCAACCAGTCCGACGGTCTGATGCCCTGGTATCAGATGTACGACATCTCTGACAACCCGTTCTACAACCAGACCGCTCCTCACGCCTACAGTGTGCTCAACGACTTCAATCAGGATAACACCGTTCTCCAGGACTACTGGCACCAGACCCTCCGCTACTGGATGGAAGCCTACAAGGTCGACGGTTTCCGCTTCGATCTCGTCAAGGGTCTCGGCGACAACCATTCCTACGCAAACGCCGGCGATGCTGCCACCAATGGCTACAACGCCAGCCGTGTGGCCCGCATGAAAGCTCTCCACGATGTCATTGTATCGGTCAAGCCCGACGGCATACATATCAACGAGCTCCTCGGTACCAATCTGGAGGAGAACGCCAATGCCGCCAATGGCGAAATCGGCTGGAACAACCTCAACTACACCTCCGGTCAGTATGCAATCGGTACTGCCGACGGCAACGGCGACATGAAGATTTTCTACGCCTCCAACGGAGGCAAGACCTTCGGCGGCACCCTCTCCTACGCCGAGAGTCACGACGAACCCCGTGTGGCATCCAAGATGAAGCTTTACGGTGTTCCCGCCTTAAAATACTCCGCCGAGACTCCCAAGGCTGCTTCGGTCCGCCGCCTCGGTTCAGTAGCCGGTCAGATGCTTCTGAGCCCCGGCGCCCAGATGATATGGGAATTCGAGGAGGTGGCCGCCGACTACGAGCAGGGTTCCGACCTCGAGAAACTCCGCGCCATCGCTCCTATGTGGAATTACTTCGACAACGATGTCCGCGGCTCTCTTGCAGAGGTTTACAAACAGCTCTGCAACCTCCGCCTGAAGAACTCCGATATGTTTGACGGTTCGGCCCAGTACACCGGCAACGGTTTCAGCAACAGCGTCAGCACTCCCCGCTGGATCCGTCTGAACAACGGCACCAAGGAAATCCTCGGCGTATTCAACACCGCGGTTTCCGGCCAGGCTGCGACTGTCAGCGTTCCTGTGCAGCAGCTTTCCGGCTCGAATTATCAGCTGATTACAGCCGGTTATAACGACAACGTAACCATCACAGGCAACGGTCAGGTTCAGGTTACACTTCTTCCCAACAGTTTTGCAGTCTTCGCGACTCCGAACGTATCGGGCATTGAGGATGTGGAATCCGACATCTCCGAAGCTGCCGTGAACGTTTACGGAGCGGAAGGCGAAATCATAATCAGCGGTGACTACAACACCGCTGAGGTCTACAACCTGCAGGGTGCCGCGATGGGTTCGCTCCGCGTTCCCGCCGGAATCTACGTTGTCCGCGTCGACGGCATCGCCCACAAGGTAGTCGTCAGATAACCCCCTCAGTCCTATACATTTATCAGATCCCCCCTTCTATCAGATCCCCCCTTCATTCCGATCTATTACATAAGGACTGCCGGCAACGGTAGTCCTTTTTTGTAGCTCTTTCGGAACACATAAGAATCGAATTCGAGATATACGTCTATCTCGCGCTCAATGTTCAGACGGATATTATTGATTTACCGAAGAAGGCCGACAGCATGGCAAGTGTGGAGACCGTGAAGTTATGCTGTCCGCTCAACCATCGTGTGATTTCGCTTGGACGCTTTCCCAACTGTTCTGCAAACTGTTTCTTTGAAAGTCCGCGTTCATGCATAAGCGAATCTATTTTATTAGATATCGCGAAAGACAGGTTGATTTCTTCCTTTATCTCCGGTGGCACCTGACTGACCATTTCCCGGTATCTGTTTCTTATATCCTTCATAGCTTAAAGGTCTTGTCAGTTTCGATTGTTTTGGATGTTACAGTTATTGTACCGTCATGTTGACCCTCTTTCAGCAACTCTTCAAATTTCTGTAGCGTCAGAACATACCCCCGCAAAGAATCATCCTCCTCATAAGTGCGGGAGTTCTTGACGCCGCCATTACCGAGGATAAGAATCCTGTCGGAAAGTCGCAGACAATACAGACGGAGTTTAGAACGAAGCACAGGAAGTGCTACCACTGAATCACGCATCTTACCTTCGGGCCGAAAAAAGCGTTCCAAAGCCCCCTCTTCGGCAATTTTATCCAAAAGCTGTACGATGCGTAAGAGGTCTTTATTCAATTGAGCGTCTTTAATGAATTTGGAATAAAAACGCTCGTATTCAGTCTCAGCTTCTTCTGAAAACTGAATAGTGTAAATGGTACACTTGTCAGTGTCGTTGACTAAAACCAGCTCTACTTCGCTCATATATATTGTCTTTGTAGTTACAACGCAAATATACGACTTTTATTTCACATAAATGTGAAATTTCTCTCTTTTTTTATTAGAGTGCGTGCAATCAGTACAGGTTTTATGTACGAAATTCGGGGATTTTTCGTTAATAATTATGTATTTGACATCATTATGAAGATTGCTGCATTGATTTCAGGTGGCGTCGACTCCGCCGTGGCCGTTCACAGGCTGGTGGAGGAGGGTCACGACCTGACGCTTTTTTACATACGGATCGGTCTTGACACCGACGAGGGCGACTGTGCCGCCGAGGAGGATATTGAGATGTGCCGGGCCATCGCCCGCCGCTACAATCTCCCCCTGGAAATCGTATCGCTCCACGAGGAATACTGGGAGAACGTGATGGAGTATGCCCTTCGCACCGTGCGCCAGGGTCTCACTCCGAATCCCGATATCATGTGCAACCGTCTGATCAAATTCGGCTTCTTCGAGGAGCGCTGGGGCAAGGATTTCGACATCACCGCCACGGGACACTATGCTTCGACCCTCATCGGCGACGACGGACTGAAGTACCTCGCCACAGCCGTTGACCCGGTCAAGGACCAGACCGACTTCCTCGCCCGGATAACCTATAAGCAGCTGTCGCATCTGATGTTCCCGTTAGGCAATCTCCCGAAGGCCGAGGTGCGCCGGATTGCCGCCGAGGCAAAACTCCCCAACGCCTGCCGCAAGGACTCGCAGGGCATCTGTTTCCTTGGCAAAATCAACTACAACGATTTCCTCCGCCGTCATCTCGGCGAAAAGAAGGGCCCGATTATCGAAATCGAAACCGGCCACAAAATCGGCGAACACAAGGGCTTCTGGTTCCACACCATCGGCCAGCGCAAGGGCCTCGGCCTGAGCGGCGGCCCATGGTATGTTGTCAAGAAGAATGTTCACGACAACGCCATCTATGTGTCGCGCGGTTACGACACCGAAAAGCAGTACGGCAACATAATAACCCTCACCGAACCGCAGTTCATTACCCGCGACCCCTGGGCCGGTCTCCCCTGCGACCATGAGGAGATAACGTTCAAGAACCGTCACACCCCGGAGTTCATCAAGGCCCGGCTGACCCGTACCGGCGGTCAGGACAACATCCCGGTGGAATATGTGGTCGAGACCGAACAGCCGGTTCAGGGGATTGCCCCCGGTCAGTTTGGCGTGATTTACGATAAAGACTCCCGCATCTGCTACGGTTCCGGAATCATCACCCTTGACCCCACCCGCCGACATCACTCTTGACTCCACCTGCCGACATTACTCTTAATCCCCTGCCGACATTAATCTGTTTACAATCCTTATTTCTGAATACTCCCTGACTTCAATGGACGACAATATAAATTTCAATAACGATATTAAACGCGTGCAGCTCAAGGTGCTGGGCATCAGTTACAGCAACATCCAGTCCGGAGCTTACGCCCTGATTCTCGCCGAAGTCGACGGCCTGATGCGCCTGCCCGTTGTGGTCGGTGGCATGGAGGCGCAGTCAATTGCCATCCGTATGGAGCGGATCATACCTCCCCGGCCGATGACCCATGATCTGTTTGCAAGTCTGATGGATTCATACGGCCTGCATCTGCTCGAGGTTTATATCTATAAATTTGAGGACGGCATCTTCTCGGCTGCCATGTCGTTTATCGACGAAAACGGCAAGACCGCAACGCTCGACGCCCGCACCTCCGACGCCATCGCCATCGCAATGCGCAGCGATGCTCCGATTTACACCACCCCCGAAATCATCCGCGAAACCGGCTTCACCATGGAAACCGTCACCGACGGCACTCCCGACGACTCAGCCGATGAACATTCCGAGGAAACCGTGGTCATGGAATCCCGCGAGGAAAAACTCAAGCGCCTCCGCAAGCAGCTCGACGACGCTATTGCCGCCGAGGAATATGAGCAGGCCCAGCTCATCCAGCAGCAAATCTCGGACCTTGAGAAGTGGGATAAAAAGGACTGAAGAAGTTGGAAAAACTGAATAAACGGGATAAAAAGAACTGAAAAAGCGGGAAAAAGCTGAAGAAACGGGATAAAAAGGACTGAATATGACTAAATCCGAATTGATAGCTGAGGCAGTTGCCCTCAAGGACTCCGGGAAATATAACTGCGCGCAGTCCGTGGCCTGCGCGTTTGCCGAAGAGGTCGGCGTTTCACGTGAAGAAATGGAAGTTGTGGCCCGTTCGTTCGGCGTCGGGATGGGCTGCATGGAAGCAACCTGCGGTGCCATAATCGGTGCGGGAATAATCCTCGGTGTTGCTTCGGCGAACCGCGTGCAGGCAATGCAAAGCTCCGCCGAAATCCTCCGCGCCTTCCAGAAACGCAACGGCGCGACAATCTGCCGTCAGCTGAAAGGCGTTTCCTCCACCCCACCCCGGCCGCTCCGCGCCTGCCGCCTGTGTGTGGCCGACGCCGCCGAATTTCTCTACGACCAGCTGCATAAATAGCCGGAGAGAAACCTCAAAGCTTGAATTTGAGGAACCTCAGAGCTGGAATTTGATTGTGCCGGGGAGCTGATTGTGGAAAAGGGCGCCGACGAGGGTCATGGTGCGCTGCGGACGGTTGCGGGTCGCCCATTCCAGCGGGGTGCCGAGAACCTCTTCCATGATTTTGCAGACATCGAAACCGTAGGCTTCGAGCGACGGGCGTGCCTTCTCGGGGAAACGGCAGGGTTTTCCTTCAGGACGGGAACATGCCGGACAGAATTTACACATACTCGTCAGTCCGCACGAAAGGCCGCCGTATTCCTGCTCTAACTCCAGCAGCTTGTTTTCCATTATATTGCGCGGTTCCTGAAGGAACTCCGTGATGTCCCAGTCCGGGGGCGTTTTCTCGGGAAGTTCCACTTTGATACCTGCAATCAGGACTGTCTGCCACTTTTGAAGCTTTTCGGTCGTGTCGAAATCGAACGGCGGACACAGCCAGCTTTTGCCGTAGTTTTCACACTGGCGGCAACATTGCTCGAACCGCTCGACGTCGCGATAGACTTTGAGCATCTGTTCTACCGGAATTTCGGTCGTGATAATCTGTTGCATCATAAGAATTGGTTTTTCATCGGGTCCGGGCGCCTCGAAGTTGGCAAGAAAGCCGGCGAGTTCCTGCTCACTGACCTTCTGGTCGTGGGGACCCAGACCGCTGCGTCGGGAGAGCCGCTCGCGGATCACCTCCGGAGCGGGGCAACAGTAAATTAATATACTTGAGACACCGCGACGCCGGCACAGCTGCCGGATTTTGTCGCGTATGAAACGTTTGCAGAGCGGAGCGTCGACCACCGCCTTCGCGCCGAGGCTAAGAGTAGTCTCCAGAGCCTCGACAATCATCGAGTCGGCCGACATGAAAATCTCCTGGCGTCGCTCGGCGCTGAAAGTCAGGAAGTCGGAGTCATACCGGTCCCAGATAAGCTGGTCGGCCGATATGACTCTGTAACCTCTGGCGACATATTGCCGGGCGCAGAAGGTCTTGCCTGACCCGCTGACGCCGCAGATTATAATCACCTGAGGTGGTTTGCTGTCCTGAACCGGAGATGTCATAGAAATAGTTTATATGCCGCAGACGAATTGGACTTTCAGTGCGGAGTTTTCAGAGTTGAATCTCTTTCAGCTCGTATTTCTGGGAGCCGAGGCCGAGCTGTTCGGCGTAGTCGAGGATATGGGTTGCGTTGCGGCTTTCCATGCGCTCGATCAGGTGCACCTTGCCGGGGTCGGTGGAATTGTAAACCATGTCGATGCAGGCACGGTCGAGGGCTACGGGGTCAAGCGATGCGAGGATACCGAGGTCTTTCATCTCCACGGGTTCCGGTTCGGCTACGCAGTCGCAGTCGACCGAAAGGTTGTTGGCCACGCTGATAAACAGGATATTATCCTTGGCGACGTCGAAAACGGATTCGCAGGCCTCGGCCATCGATTCCAGGAAGTCGTCCTGCGGCGGAACATTATCCCAGTCCACGGGCACGTCGGTAGACTTGCCGGCGGTATGAATCAGTGCTTTGCCCTGGGCCGAAGCCATGCCGATTGCCACATTCTTCAGCGCTCCGCCGAAGCCGGCCATCGGGTGCCCCTTGAAATGCGACAGCACCATGGTGAAATCGTAGTTGCGCCAGTTCTTGCCGACGAGATTATGGGTGAGGTGACGGCCGTTCTTCACCGGGAGTTCCATCGAGCCGCCGTCGTCCATGATGTCGACCTCGGCGATGGCGGTGAAACCGTGCTCGGCGGCGGTCTGCAGGTGGTCGAAAGTGTTGCAGCGCTTGCCGTCGTATGCGGTGTTGCACTCCACAATTGTGCCGTCGACCATCTTGACGAGTTTCTTGATCACATCGACACTGAGATGGTTGGGGTTACCGGCTTCGCCGGTCGACAGCTTGACGGCCACGCGCCCTTTGGCTTCGCGACCGAGTGCCTTATACATTGCCACGAGATTATCAGCATTGATTTTCGGGCAAAAATATACTGTGGATTTCTTTTCTTCCATAATTTCCAGAAGCTGATGTAATTCTACTGCAAATATAACCATATTTTTTGAAACATGGTGCAACTGGTGTGAAATATATTTGCAGAAATTTCGATTTGACAGATAATCATGAAGTCCGGGTTGTGAAATATGCTGATTTGATGCGCTTTGATTACATTAAATTGAATCGGTTGTTTTGATGCTGGACTGAGAAAATTGGAAATCCATAATATTGGGAAACTGTTGTAAATTTCCGAAAATATTTTGTAAATAATTGGTAATTAGATTTATAAAAATTTTGAGTACTCTGAAAGTTTCCCAAAACGGAAATTATCTGGAAAAATATTTGATAAAAAGTTTGCTAAATCGAAATATTGTTTGTACTTTTGTCCGTGGATAATCTCACCCGATTGTCCATATTTTTTGAGTTTTCTCCAACACCTTTTTTACAACATCGCAACCTCCTGTTCTCACCATGATACAGACTGTCCTCAAGCGCGACGGACGAATCGTCGGCTATAACGAAGAAAAAATCAAGGCCGCAATCCGCAAGGCCATGCTCACCACGCCCTTAGGCGAGGATGAGCCGCTGATTCAGAAAATCGCCGACCGTATCGGTGTGTCGGGCAAGGAACAGATGACTGTGGAGGAGATTCAGGACCGAGTGGAAATCGAGCTGATGAAGTCGCCGCGCAAGGAGGTGGCCAAGCGCTACATCGCCTACCGCGACCAGCGCAGCATCGCCCGCCGCGCCAAAACCCGCGATATCTTTCTCGAAATCATCGAGGCCAAGAACACCGACATCACCCGCGAGAACGCCAACATGAACACAGATTCTCCCGCGGGAATGATGATGAAGTTCGCCTCCGAAACCACCAAACCGTTCGTCGACGACTACCTGCTCTCCCCCGAGGCCCGTCAGGCTGTACGCGACGGTTATCTCCACATTCACGACAAGGACTACTACCCCACCAAGTCGCTGACCTGCGTGCAGCATCCCCTCGACAAGATTCTGCAGCACGGTTTCGTGGCCGGTCACGGCGAATCCCGCCCGGCCAAGCGCATCGAGACTGCCAGTGTCATAGCCTGCATCTCGCTGGAGACCGCGCAGAACGAAATGCATGGCGGTCAGGCTATCCCCGCTTTCGACTTCTATCTTGCGCCGTTCGTGCGCTCCTCTTTTATCGAGGAGCTGAAGAAGGCCGAGACCATGATGGAGCTTGACCTCAGCGAATACTACAATGTTCCGCTGAAGGACTACGTCCACAAGCCGCTCGACGGCCTGAAGGGTGTGGACCGCGCGCTGCAGCATGCCATGAACTGCACCGTCAGCCGCGTGCATCAGTCAATGGAGGCGTTCATCCACAACATGAACACCATTCATTCGCGCGGCGGCAACCAGGTTGTGTTCTCCTCGATCAACTATGGCACCGACACTTCGGCCGAAGGGCGTTGCGTCATCCGTGAGCTGCTGAACTCCACCTACGAGGGTGTCGGCAACGGCGCCACCGCCATATTCCCGATTCAGATCTGGAAGAAGAAACGGGGTGTGAACTACGAGCCGGGCGACCCGAACTACGACCTGTATCATATCGCCTGCAAGGTGACCGCCCGCCGTTTCTTCCCGAACTTCGTGAACCTTGACGCCACGTTTAACCAGCACGAGAAATGGACCCCCGACGATCCCGACCGCTATCTCTATGAGGTGGCGACCATGGGTTGCCGCACCCGTGTTTTCGAGAACCGTTACGGCGACAAGACCTCCATCGGCCGCGGCAACATCAGTTTCTCCACCATCAACATCGTGCGTCTGGCAATCGAGTGTATGCAGATTCAGGACTCCGCCGAGCGCATCGAGCGCTTCTTCCGCAAACTCGATGACTTGCTGGAGATTACAGCCCGTCAGTTAAACGACCGCTTTAACTTCCAGAAGACCGCCCTTGCCAAGCAGTTCCCGCTTGTGATGTCGCTTCTCTGGAAAGGTTCCGAGCAGCTCGGCCCCAACGACACCATCGAACCGGTCATCAATCAGGGTACCCTCGGCATCGGTTTCATCGGCCTGGCCGAATGTCTCGTAGCCCTCACCGGCAAGCATCACGGCGAGTCTGAGGAAGCGCAGAATCTCGGCCTTCGGATTGTGTCGCACATGCGTTCACGTGCCAACGAATTCTCTGAAACCTACGGCCATAATTATTCGATTCTCGCCACTCCGGCCGAGGGTCTTTCCGGCAAGTTCACCGCCAAGGACCGCAAGTCGTTCGGCATCATTCCCGGCGTCACCGATAAGGTATATTACACCAACTCGAACCATGTTCCGGTGTATTACCACTGCTCGCCGCGCCATAAGGCGAAGATCGAAGGTCCCTACCATACTCTCACCCGCGGCGGACATATCTTCTATGTGGAGATCGACGGCGACGCCACCCACAATCCTCAGGCCATCGCCGACATCGTTGACCTGATGGACAAGAACGACATCGGTTACTGTTCGGTGAACCACAACCGCAACCGCTGCATGGAATGTGGTTACGAAGACGCGCAGGATCACCTTGAATTCTGCCCCAAATGCGGCAGTAAGAACATCGACAAACTGCAGCGCATCACCGGCTATCTCGTCGGCACCACCGACCGCTGGAATTCCGCGAAGCTCGCCGAACTCAAGGACCGCGTGGTACACAAATAAAACTGTGCGTTCAAAAGTAAGATTGTGCGTTTACACTTAAGGTTGTGTCGTACAAATAAGAATATAATTTCATTTTCGTTATGAACAAAACCATCTGCAGTTGCGAAGTGCAATTACAGATGGTTTTCACAACTTGTCTCAGATGAAACTTCGTGTGCTTGACATAGTTCCCGGAACATCGGTTGATGGTCCCGGGCTAAGAACGTCGATATATTTCGCGGGATGCGCCCATCATTGTCCGGGGTGTCACAACCCCGAATCATGGGATTTTGCCGGTGGCCGGGAGATGACAACGGACGAAATCGTGGAGGAGATCGAACGCCACGGTTTCAACGTAACATTCTCGGGCGGCGACCCGCTTTATCAGCTCCCGGGAGTCCTTGAGCTTGCCCGGAAACTGACGGAACTCGGCTATACCCTCTGGTGTTACACCGGATTCCTGTGGGAGGAAGTCTGCTCCTCCGAAGAGATGTCGGCGCTCCTCCCCTACCTCGAGGTGCTGGTCGACGGCCCCTTCCGTCAGGAACTCCGCGACATTTCGCTGCTGTTCCGCGGCTCCTCGAACCAGCGCCTTATCCGCGTCGCCCCCTCCACCCCATCCGCCCCCATCCTCTGGCACTCGGAGTTTTAGGAAATCACGGAGGGAGATGAATGAGAGTTTCGGGGAATGACGTTGCCGGGGGCGGGAGAGTTATTTTTTGAAGAAGGAGGCGGAGCGGGATTTGCGGGCTTTGATGCGCTCTTCCTGCGACATGGGTTCGCAGCAGCCGTCTTCTTCATAGGCGCGGCGGTCCATTTCATAGTCGGCGATGCTCTGCGACATCTTGTTGAACATAATGCGGGTGCTTCTGTCGTTGTTGTCAAAGGAGAGGCGGTTGTCGATGTTCAGGTCGGAGCCCATCTTTTCGAGGTCGATGTTGGCACCGATGAGGTTGACTGTCCACCCCATTTCGCGAACCTGCGAAATCAGCCGGGCCACCTTCTCCCAGGTGTAGTGACGGGAGGCGTTTTCGTAGCCGTCGGTGATGATGGAGATGTTGGCGGTGGCGTCCTCGTGGGTTGCGGCGATTGCTTTCAGATCGACAATTGTCGAGCCGACGGCGTCGAGCAGCGGGGTCATGCCAGTGGGCTGATAGTCGTGAGGGGTGATTTCGCGGGCTTCCTCGGCGAAGATGTTGCGGCAGATGTAGCGCGAGTTGCGTCCACCGTCGTCAAAGGCATAGATGGAGACGAAGGAGCGCGACTTGCCGTCGGAAGTCTTCTGGAGGTTCTTGACGGTCTGGATGATTTCGTTGCAGCCGGAGATTGTGGCTTTGGTGCAGCCTGCCATTGAACCGGATTCGTCGAGGATAATGAGGTTGAAAATCGTAGTCATTTTGTTGGAATTTTGAGGGTTTGACGTTCCGCAATCCTGCACTTATCAGAAATCGAAAAGGTTTTTGGTCGAACCGCTGGAGGTGTCTGGGGCATCATCGGAGCCGTCGGCCTGGCTTCGGCGGTAGAGTTTGCTGCGGCGCTGTGACATTGAAGCCGACGCCTCGCAAGCTTGTGTTCCGGGTAAACCGTCCTCACACTGTTCGGGGTGGATAGCCGACGGAGCATCGACCTCCTCGACCATTCCCGACTGCAGCATCTTGCGAAGAAAGTTGCGGCGGTCGTACGATACGCCTGTGATGGCCTCGTAGACTTTCCGGAGCTGGTCGGCCGAGAAATTCTCCTGCAACAGATTGAAGGCGACCTTACGGGTCCGGATGATTTCGCGGAGATGGGCGCGGGCGGCGTCAATAATCATCTGGTGGTCGAAAGCCAGCGGCGGAAGATACTCCAGATCGAACCAGGCGGCGTGTGCTGCGTCATCACCGCCGGCAACACTGTAGAGCGACGGATTGACCAGGGCGATAAACGCCACTGTGACAACCCTTTCGCGAGGGTCGCGGTCGGGCTTGCTGAAAACGTGGAACTGATCGAGGTAGACATGCCGGAGGTTTGTTTCCTCATATAGCTCGCGGGCTGCGCATTGTTCGATGGTTTCATCCTCCCTCAGGAAGCCGCCGGGCAAAGCCCAGTAGCCTTTGAAGGGTTCAATGCCTCGTTCGATCAGCAGCAGTTTCAGACCCTCTCCGTCGAATCCGAAAACCACACAGTCGGCGGTCATCGAGGGACGTGGGTAGCGGTAGGTGTATACGCCCGGGCGGTCGGGGTTCTCAGTCGGTTTTTCAGAATCCGGGGAAACCGGTATTCCGGGATTATCCTTTTCTTTTTTGTTGTGCTTGAAATCAAAAATGGCCATATTTGAAGTTCTTGCGTTATTTTGACGCAAAGTTACGACAGAATTATTGAATCTCCAAATATTTTTGCGTCTTTTTGACGCAACGCGGTGATTTTTGGGCGAAACTCAATAAATTTTGGATGAAGCTGATTTTCTTAAACTTTTTTTGACGGGAAATGTTAATCAGATATAATCCTCAATAAAGCTTTTTAAATAATCCCATCACAGAAATCCTCTCCCCGACAATCCTGTCCGATCTCTCCCCGATAATCTTGTTCGATCGAGTTCTACAACTACGAACGCCCCCATCAGAGCGTCGGAGAAGTCCTTCCGGCCCGAAGCTACGGATTAATCGCATAAAAATTTGGACAATAATGGAAAAAGAACTAATTTTGTGG
>CABUTS010000033.1 GCA_902494515.1 uncultured Muribaculaceae bacterium
CACACCATCGTCGGCGCGGGCAACTCCGCCGGTCAGATGGATGCCGCCAACCTGCTCAAACCTGCTCTGGCACGCGGCGAAATCCAGTGCATCGGCGCCACCACACTCGACGAATACCGCAAGAACATCGAGAAGGACGGTGCCCTCGAGCGTCGTTTCCAGAAGGTTATGGTCGAGCCCACCACCCCCGAGGAGACTCTCACCATCCTCAACAACATCAAGGACAAATACGAGAGCCACCACAACGTAATCTACACCCCAGACGCCCTCGAAGCGTGCGTTTCGCTCACCGAGCGCTATGTCAGCGACCGCAACTTCCCCGACAAGGCTATCGACGCCCTCGACGAGGCCGGTTCACGCGCCCATATCACCAACATCGTGGTGCCCGAGGAGATCGAGAAGCTCGAGAAAGATATTGTGGAGGCAGGAGCCGCCAAGCTCGCCGCCGCCCAGTCGCAGAATTTCGAGAAAGCCGCCTCGTTCCGCGACCACGAGCAGGACCTCAAGCAGCAGCTCGCCAAGGCCAACGAGCAGTGGGAAAAGCAGCTCGAGGTTGACAAGGTGACAGTCGACGAGGACAAAGTGGCAGAAGTCGTGGCAATGATGACAGGTGTGCCCGTACAGCGCATCGCCCAGGCCGAAGGGGCCCGTCTCCGCGAGATGGCCCCGAAGCTCAAGAGCGCCATCATCGGCCAGGACCCTGCCATCGAAAAAATTGTCAAGGCAATCCAGCGCAACCGCGTGGGTCTGAAGGACCCCAACAAGCCGATCGGCTCATTCATGTTCCTCGGCCCGACCGGTGTGGGCAAGACCTACCTCGCCAAGAAGTTAGCCGAATATATGTTCGACTCGGCCGACGCCCTGATCCGCGTCGACATGAGCGAATTCATGGAGAAATTTACCGTCAGCCGTCTGGTCGGCGCGCCTCCGGGCTACGTCGGCTATGAGGAGGGGGGCCAGCTCACCGAAAAGGTGCGCCGCAAGCCCTACTCCGTGGTGCTCCTCGATGAAATCGAGAAGGCGCACCCCGACGTGTTCAACCTGCTGCTCCAGGTGCTCGACGAAGGTCGTCTGACCGACTCCCTGGGACGTCAGATCGATTTCAAGAACACACTGATTATCATGACCTCCAACATCGGTTCGCGTCAGCTCAAGGACTTCGGCTCCGGCGTAGGCTTCGCCACCCGCGACGCCGCCAAGGAGAAGGAATACAATGAGTCTGTGATCCAGAAGGCACTCAACAAGGCTTTCGCCCCCGAATTTCTGAACCGTGTGGACGACATCGTGATGTTCGACTCGCTCGACCGCGACGCCATCTTCCGCATCATCGACATCGAGCTGGCCGGTTTCACCAAGCGCATGGATGTGCTGGGCTACAAGCTCGACATCACCACCGAGGCCAAGGACTACATCGCCTCGAAGGGCTATGACCAGCAGTACGGCGCCCGTCCGCTGAAGCGTTCCATCCAGAAATACCTCGAAGACCCTCTGGCAGAGCTGATTATCAACTCCGAGCTCACCGCCGGCGACACCATCCGCGTAGACTTCGACAAGGAAAACAACAAAATCCTCACCACCGTTGTCCCCGCCGCCTCCCGGCTTCCCGAAGCCCCCTCCACCCCCAAAGAGCTCCCCGAAGCCCCAACTGAATAATACCCTTCCTAACCCTCCTATCCCGAAAAATAGCCTCCCGGTCTCCCAAGCATTTATTTTTGTGCATGCGCCGAGCTTTAGCGAAGGTGTAGGGGAGAAGGTTTAACAATCTTTAGATAAAAATGCCAGCCGAGAGGTTTGGCATTTTTTTTGCTATATTGTTGTAATGAATAAAGGCCCGGCCCGCAAGGCCCCGGCCCCGGTCAAAAGAAATAACAACACATATTATAAAGAAATAACAACACATATTATATTATGGCAACCACAAAAGGATCAATCGGTGTAACAACCGAAAACATTTTCCCCGTAATCAAGAAATTCCTCTACTCCGACCACGAAATCTTCCTGCGCGAGCTCGTCTCCAACGCTGTCGACGCAACCCAGAAGCTCCGCACCCTCAGCTCCTTCGGCGAGTTCAAAGGTGAGCTCGGCGACCTCAAGGTCTCCGTCAAGGTCGACAAGGAAGCCGGCACCCTCACCGTCTCGGATCACGGCATAGGCATGACCGCCGAGGATATCGACAAATATATCAACCAGATTGCCTTCTCCGGCGCCGAGGACTTCCTCGCCAAATACAAAGACAACGCCAACGCAATCATCGGTCACTTCGGCCTCGGTTTCTACTCCGCCTTCATGGTGGCTGACAAGGTCGAAATCCTCTCGCTCAGCTACAAAGAGGGCGCCGAAGCCGTCCGCTGGAGCTGCGACGGTTCCCCCGAGTTCACAATGGAGGCCGCCGAGAAGGCCGAACGAGGCACCGACATCATCCTGCACATCGCCAAGGAGAACAGCGAATTCCTGGATCAGGCCCGCATCGACCAGCTCCTTCGCAAATACTGCCGCTTCCTCCCCGTGCCCGTAATCTCCGGCAAACAGCAGGAGTGGAAGGACGGCAAGATGGTAGACACCGACCGCGACAACGTCATCAACTCCACCGAACCCCTCTGGACCCGCAAGCCCGCCGACCTCAAGGATGAGGACTACCTGAAATTCTACCACGACCTCTATCCCGGTCAGGACGATCCTCTGTTCTGGATCCACCTGAACGTCGATTACCCCTTCAACCTCACCGGCGTGCTCTTCTTCCCGAAGATCCGCAACAACTTCGAGGTCACCAAGAACCGCATCCAGCTCTACTGCAACCAGGTGTTCGTCACCGACTCCGTGGAAGGGGTAGTGCCTGAGTTTATGATGCTCCTGCAGGGTGTCATCGACTCCCCCGACATCCCCCTGAATGTCAGCCGAAGCTACCTCCAGAGCGACACCGCCGTGAAGAAGATTTCAGGCTACATCACCAAGAAGGTGTCGCAGCGTCTCGAGGAGCTCTTCAAGAACGACCGCTCCGACTTCGAGTCGAAATGGGACGACATCAGCATCTTCATCAAGTACGGCATGCTGACCGACGACAAGTTCCGCGACGCCGCCATGAAGTTCTGTCTCCTCAAGGACACCGAAGGTAAGCATTTCACCATCGATGAATACAAGACGCTCATCGAGCCCGCACAGACCGACAAGGGGGGCACGGTAGTATTCCTCTACGCCACCAACCCTACCGACCAGTTCACCTACATCAAGGCGGCCAACGACAAAGGCTACAACGTGCTGCTACTCGACGGTCAGCTGGATTCGCACTTCGTTGGGATGCTGGAACAGAAGATCGAGAAGTCGCGCTTCGTGCGCGTGGACTCCGACGTCGTCGACAACCTCATCCCGAAGGAGGACCGCAAGGTCGCCAGCCTCACCACCGAGGAGCGCGACATGCTGACATCGCTCTTCTCCTCGCGTCTGCCTCACAGCGAGAAGGCCACCTACATGGTTGCCTTCGAAGCCCTCGGCGAAAATGGCGCGCCGATTGTCATCACCCAGAACGAATACATGCGCCGTATGAAGGAGATGGCCGCCCTGCAGCCCGGCATGAACTTCTACGCCGACATGCCTGAAAGCTACAACCTTACGGTGAACGTCGACCAGCCCGTAGTCAAGCGCGTAATCGACGCTGCCAACGCCGCTCTCAGCGAGAAGCTCAAACCCATGAACGAGCAGATCGCCTCCGACAACGCCAAGATCGAGGAGGTCCGCAAGGAGGTCAAGGATAACAACCCGACCGCCGAGCAGCAGAAGCAGATGGACGACCTCCGTCAGGCCGTCGACAAGGTCCGCAACGAAGAGACTTCGGTAATCTCCGATTACGCCAAGGATCAACCCCTTGTCAGCCAGCTGATTGACCTCGCCCTTCTGGGCAACGGCCTGCTCCGCGGCGCCGAGCTTTCGGCCTTCATCGCCCGCTCCGTAGCACTGCTCTGAGTCCCACCCGTAGCGCTGCTTTGAGTCCCGCTCCGGGATTTTCCCTGCGTTATTAATCAAAATCCCGGTTTCATTTGTTAACATTACAGAATGTCCCCTGCTGAGCGGCCGTCAGGCCTCCGGGCAGGGGGCATTTCAATTAGCCTTTAAGGCTGAATTTGTGGCAGTCTGTTCGCCTGAAGCCCCTCGGTTTTGTTTGTTGAGCGAAAAAGTGCTACCTTTGCAGCCGTATTTCCACTACACCACTTATGTTCTTAAGATGCTATTCGGTCTGTACAAACGGTTTAAATTTCTGATTACCACTGCGTTGATTTGCGGCTTCATGCCATCGGCGGTATCTGCTCAGGCAGATTCCGCGGCTGTGGCTGTTGACTCGGTTGCTGTGACTGCCGACTCCGTTGCTATTGCCGCAGATTCCGTGGCTGTTGACTCGGTGCCGGTGGAAAAGCCCCACCGCAATATCGTGCAAAAGGTCATCGACTATTTCTCCAAGACCAACGAGGACCGTTCCGACAAGAAATTCGACATCTCCTTCATCGGCGGCCCGAACTACTCCGAATCTACCTCGTTTCAGATTGCAGGCCTCGTCAGCGGCCTCTATAAATCGCGTCACGATTCCCTGACTCCCCGCAGCGACGTCTCGGTTTACGCTCAGGCTTCTGTCACCGGGTTCTACAACTTCGGCATCAAGGGGAACCACATCTTCCCCGACGACAAGATGCGTATCGTCTACGATGCCAACTTCTGCCATTTCCCTCTGAAATTCTGGGGAATAGGCTACGACCAGGAGATCCAGAATGCCAACGAGAGCGAATACACCGAGCTCCTTTCGGCCATGAACATCCAATGGCTGTTCAAACTTCCCCACGACATTTTCATCGGTCCCTCGGCCGACTTCAACTACTCCAAAGCAACCAAGGTTGACCGCCCGGAGCTTTGGGACGGTCAGGAGATGAGAATTTTCAACTACGGCATGGGCATTACCCTGTCAGTCGATACCCGCGACCTCCCGACGAACCCCTACAGCGGCTACTACGTCGGCGTCAATCAGAAATTTTTCCCTGCCTTCATGGGCAACGACTACGCCTTCTCAATGACCGAAGCCTCGGCGATGTATTATAAGAGATTCTGGGCTTCCGGCGTGATGGCGTTTCGCATCCACGGCGCCTTCACCTACGGCGACACCCCCTGGTGCATGCTCCCGACCCTCGACAACGGCAACGCCGTGCGAGGCTACTACGAAGGTCGCTACCGCGACAAGAACGAAATGGACGCCATCGTCGAGATCCGCCAGCATGTATGGCGCCGCAATGGGGTAGTGGCATGGGCCGGTGTCGGCACCGTGTTCCGCCAGTTCGACGACATACAGTTCCGCAAACTTCTGCCGACTTTCGGCATCGGCTACCGCTGGGAATTCAAGAAACGCGTAAATGTACGCGTAGATTTCGGCCTCGGCAAGCACTCCCACTCCATCGCTTTCGGCATCAACGAAGCTTTCTGACCACAACAACGAAGCTTTCTGACCATAATGAGCAAATTTTTCGATTTCTTCAAACACTATATCGGGCACCCGGCAGGGCGCTTCTTCCGCAACCCGGCCAACCTCGCCCTCTGGGTCGCAATCTCCCTGATGGCCCCGAACATCGGCCTGAACATCACCGAACATTACTCCTTCCTGAGCAGCGCAGTCAATCTGCTGCTCCCTTTAGGCATCTACCTTCTGCTGATGTCGGCATGGAAAAGGGTCGGTATCACTACCTGGCTGATGCTCCCGTTCATGATCTTCGCCGGATTTGAGATTGTGCTGCTATACCTCTACGGCGACTCGGTGATTGCCGTGGATATGTTTCTCAACGTGGTCACCACCAACGTTTCGGAAGCCACCGAACTGTTGGCCAACCTCGTCCTGGCAATGGGGCTTGTGTTCATTTTCTACCTTCCTCCGCTGATCTGGGGCGTAGTTGCAATCTGCCGGAAACAGTATCTGAAATCCGGATTCCGGCGTCTGACGGCCCGATGGGGCGCCGTAATGACCATTGCCGGTGTCCTCTGCACCGGCGGCGCCTACCTCTTCGACGACAACTACAATTTCGTCTATGAGACCTTCCCCGCAAACGCCGTCTCGAACCTTGTGGAGGCCTGTCACCGCTATCAGGAGACCGGACGCCACGAAGAGCTGGCGAAGGATTTCAGCTATCATGCCGTAGCCACCCACCCCGCCGACGAACGCGAAGTCTACATCTTCGTGGTCGGCGAAACAGCCCGCGGCGAAAACTGGCAGCTCGGCGGCTACGGCCGAGCTACAAACCCGCAGCTCTCGAAGACCGACGGAGTGGTTTTCTTCCCGAAATCAATCTCGGAGTCAAACACCACCCACAAGAGCGTACCGATGCTCATCAGTTTTGCTTCGGCCGAAAACTTCGACTCCATCGCCTCTTACCGCAGCATAATCACCGCCTTCCGCGAAGCCGGTTTCCACACCGCCTTCATCTCGAATCAGCGCCGGAACCGCTCATATACAGAACATTTCGGCAACGAGGCCGACACAACCCTCTACCTCACCGACCGCATCAGCGAGCGCCTGCCTTACGACATGGAGATGCTTCCCATGGTTCGGGGGCTGCTGACCGACACCCTGCAGCGCAAGCAGCTGATTGTGCTCCACAGCTATGGTTCCCACTTCCTTTACCGCGACCGTTACCCTGCGGATTCCGCTTATTTCAATCCCGACAACGCCGTGGATGCCTCGCCTGCGAACCGCAGCCGGCTCATCAACGCCTACGACAACACCATCCGCTACACCGACGCGTTTCTCGCCAGCCTTATCGGCGAACTCCGGGCCCAGGATATCCGCTCCGGATTAATCTACGCCTCGGATCACGGCGAAGATATCTTCGACGACAGCCGCAGCAAATTTCTCCACGCCTCCCCCAAACCAACATCCCATCAGATCCATCAGGCCACGCTCCTGTGGCTCTCGCCGCGCCTCACCGCCGAGGACCCCGGAATGGCAGCAGCGCTGCGCCGTAACGCCTCGCGCAGAATCTCGCCGCAGAAATCCCTCTTCCCCTCGGCAATGCAGATGGCCGGCATCCGTTCGCCCTTCGTGGTCGACTCCCTCTCGCTCGTCTCGCCGGCTTACTCACCTGCTCCCCCCGTATACCTCGACGACCTCAACCGCGCCCTCCCCATCGACGACTGCGGCCTCACCGACGAAGACATAAAGGCATTGCCGCTTTAACCCGGCACCTGACTCTTCCCGGCGAAAAATCTACGTCAAATCTTTGGTTATCCGGCAAAAAATCAGTAACTTTGCAAGTCTTTTGTGGGCCTACGGGTCTGCTGAAGGCCTCTCTTCCTAAAAAGTATAATCTAAAAATTCAATTAATAAGCGATTTTGCTGCTTTTGGTCTGAAACAATTAAATTGTTTTAGTCCAGCACAACAATTGCTCCCTTTTGTAACTTTTTATGGCAACAACAGCTGATTTCAAGAACGGTATGTGCCTCGACATCGATGGCAACTATTTCTTCATCGTTGAATTCCTCCACGTTAAACCCGGTAAAGGCCCCGCTTTCGTCCGCACAAAGCTCCGCAATGTGAAGACCGGCCGCATCATCGACAAGACCTGGAACTCCGGCGTGAAGGTTAACGAAGTGCGCATCGAGCGCCGCCCCTACCAGTACTCCTATCAGGACGAAATGGGCTACCACTTCCTGCACACCGAAACCTGGGAAGAGATCATCGTCCCCGGCGAGAGCATCGAAGGCGTTCAGTTCCTCAAGGATGGCGACATCGTTGAAGCTATGGTTCACGCTGCTTCCGAAACCGTTCTGACCTGCGAAATGCCTGCAAACGTTGTACTCGAAATCAAGTACACCGAACCCGGCATCAAGGGCGATACCGCCACCAACACCCTCAAGCCCGCAGAGGTTGAGACCGGCGCCACCGTTCGCGTGCCCCTCTTCTGCAACATCGGCGACAAGATCCGCGTCGACACCCGCACCGGTGACTATCTCGAACGCGTAAAAGCCTGATGCACATTGAACGCATAAAAGTCTGACCGTCTTTCCGACCGTCAGATACACGCAGCCACGCGGTTTCCGAACCGCGGGGCTGTGTGCTTTATAGACAGATGATATTTCAAGCTGCGGAGCTGCGTGCGTTATGAATAAACGATACAAAAAAAGTCGGGACTGAAGGTCTCGGGGGAGACGGTCAGTCCCGACTATTATGTTACAGAAGTTGCTTCGTTTGGTGCCGGAGGCACTCAGCAGTTTACATGGTGCCGGAGGCACTCACCTGTTACGGTAAACCGGGCAACTTTTTTTATTCTGCTTCGAGGAGTTCGAGCATGCGGATAGCGGAGGCGGGGATGCGGGAGCCGGGGCCGAAGATGGCGGCGACGCCTGCACGGTAGAGGAAATCGTAGTCCTGAGCGGGGATCACACCGCCGGCGGTTACCATGATGTCGTCGCGTCCGAGCTTCTTGAGTTCTTCGATTACCTGGGGGATGAGGGTCTTGTGACCGGCGGCCAGAGAGCTGACACCGAGAATGTGGACGTCGTTTTCGACAGCCTGACGGGCAGCCTCGGCGGGGGTCTGGAAGAGCGGGCCCATGTCGACGTCGAAGCCGCAGTCGGCGTAGCCGGTGGCTACAACCTTGGCGCCGCGGTCGTGGCCGTCCTGGCCCATCTTGGCAATCATGATACGGGGCTGACGGCCCTCGCGTTTTGCGAATTCCTCGACCATCTTGCGGGCCTTGAGGAAGTCGGGATCATTCTTGGTTTCTTCGGAGTACACGCCGGAAATGGTTTTGATTTGAGCTTTATAGCGGCCGACAACTTCCTCGCAGGCGTCGGAGATTTCGCCGAGCGATGCGCGGAGACCGGCAGCCTTGACAGCGAGGTCCAGAAGGTTGCCCTTCTTGGTGCGGACACATTCGGTGATGTCGGCGAGAGCCTTCTTGACAGCCTCTTCGTCGCGATCCTTGCGGAGCTCGACAAGGCGGGCAACCTGCTCGTTGCGAACCTCGGTATTGTCGATTTCGAGGATGTCGATGGGATCTTCGTGGTCCAGACGGTATTTGTTGATACCGACGATGGTCTGACGGCCGGAGTCGATGCGGGCCTGGGTGCGGGCGGCAGCCTCCTCGATCTTCAGCTTGGGAAGACCGGTCTCGATAGCCTTGGCCATACCGCCGAGCTTCTCGATTTCCTGGATGTGTTCCCATGCGCGGTGAGCGATCTCGTTGGTGAGGGATTCAACGTAGTATGAACCTGCCCAGGGGTCGATTTCGCGGCATACGCTGGTTTCGTTCTGGATGTAGATCTGAGTGTTGCGGGCAATACGGGCCGAGAAGTCGGTGGGGAGGGCGATAGCCTCGTCGAGGGCGTTGGTGTGGAGACTCTGGGTGTGGCCGAGAGCGGCGCCCATGGCCTCGATGCAGGTACGGCCGACGTTGTTGAAGGGGTCCTGCTCGGTGAGCGACCAGCCGGATGTCTGCGAGTGGGTGCGGAGTGCCAGCGATTTGGGGTTCTTGGGGTTGAACTGGCTGACAATCTTGGCCCAGAGCATACGGGCAGCGCGCATCTTGGCGATCTCCATGAAGAAGTTCATGCCGATTGCCCAGAAGAAGCTCAGACGGGGAGCGAAGGCGTCGATATCCATACCGGCGTTAACACCGGCGCGGAGATATTCGAGACCGTCGGCCAGGGTGTAGGCCAGCTCGATGTCGCAGGTTGCACCGGCTTCCTGCATGTGGTAACCCGAGATGGAGATGGAGTTGAACTTCGGCATGTTCTGCGAGGTGAACTCGAAGATGTCGGCGATGATTCGCATCGAGAACTCGGGGGGATAGATATAGGTGTTGCGCACCATGAACTCCTTGAGGATATCGTTCTGGATCGTACCGGCCATCTCCTCGAGCTTGGCACCCTGTTCGAGACCTGCGTTGATGTAGAAGGCGAGCACGGGAAGCACGGCGCCGTTCATGGTCATCGACACGGACATCTTGTTCAGGGGAATACCGTCGAAGAGCACCTTCATGTCCTCCACGGAGCAGATCGACACACCGGCTTTGCCGACGTCGCCGACTACGCGGGGATGGTCAGCGTCGTAACCGCGGTGTGTGGCGAGGTCGAAGGCCACCGAGAGGCCCTTCTGGCCGGATGCGAGATTGCGGCGGTAGAAGGCGTTGGATTCAGCGGCAGTGGAGAAGCCGGCATACTGACGGATGGTCCAGGGACGGATGGCGTACATGCCGCTGTACGGGCCGCGGAGATAGGGGGGAATACCTGCCACGTAGTCGAGGTGTTCCATGCCCTCGAGGTCCTCCTTGGTGTAAACCCCTTTTACGGGGATACGCTCGGGAGTGAGCCAGTCCTGCTCGGGATTGTGGGCGGGAGCTGCAGCCGGCGCGGAGAAGGCGTCGGCCAGGATATCTATGTTTTTGAAATCGGGTTTCATTGGGGATTACTTTTTGAGGAGACGGCTGTTGAACTGCTGAAGGGTCTGGAGCACATTGCTCTTGACGTGGATGAAATTCTCGATGCCGAGGGCCTTGAGGTCATCGGTGCAGGCGGGAGCGCCGGCAACCACGAACTCGGCGCGGCCGGCGAGTTCCTTGAATGCTTCGGGAGCGAACTCGGCGTACTCATCGTCGGAGGAGCAGAGAACCACGATGTCGGCCTTGGCCTCCATGGCTTTGTCGATACCCTCCTTTACGGTCTGGAAACCGATGTTGTCGATGATTTCGTAGCCTGCGCAGCCGAAGAAGTTCGAGGAGAACTGGGCGCGGGCCAGGCGCATTGCCAGGTTGCCGATGGTGAGCATGAACACCTTGGGACGGTTCGAGGCGGCCTCGGTGGCAAGACGGAGAACTTCGAATTCCGAGCCTAAGCGCTTGGTGTTGAGAGCCTTCTCGGGGTTGCGCTGGCAGGAGTTGCCACATCCGCAGCCTTCCTTGGCTTCGCTTTCGCCCTTGACCTCAGCCTCTTCGCAGGCAGCGGAGGAACCGGCGGCGATCTTGTCGGCGGCGAACTCGTTGAAGTTGGGGAACTGGTTGGTGCCGAGCAGGATTTCCTTGCGGCGGGCCATATCCTCGTGGCGCTTGAGGGCGGAGGCGTTGACAGCCTTCTGCACGTCGCCGGCGTCAACAGCGGCGAAGAAACCGCCCTTCTCCTCGGTTTCGAGGAAGAGTTTCCAGGCCTCGCGGGCGATGGAAACGGTCAGGGTCTCCACATAATAGGAACCGCCGGCGGGGTCGGCTACCTTGTCGAGGTGGCTTTCCTCCTTGAGCAGCAGCTGCTGGTTGCGGGCGATGCGCTCCGAGAAGTCGTCGGGGGTCTTGTAGGGGGTATCGAAGGGGGTGACGGAGAGCGAGTCAACACCGGCCAGAGCGGCCGACATGGCCTCGGTCTGGCTGCGGAGCAGGTTCACGTGAGCGTCGTAAACGGTCTGGTTGAAGGTGGAGGTGCAGGCGTGGAGAGCCATCTTGCAATCTGCCTTCTCGATGGGCTTGTACTGTTCGGCAATCTGAGCCCAGAGCATACGGGCGGCGCGGAACTTGGCCAGTTCCATGAAGTAATTGGAGCTGACACCCATGTTGAATTTGATGCGGTCGGCGACAACGGCGGCCTTCAGACCGTATTCGGTCAGAAGTGTCATCCACTGTGCGCCCCATGCCAGAGCGTAGCCGAGTTCCTGGAAGATGAAGCAACCGGCGTTGCTGAGAACTACGGAGTTCACGGCGAGACAGCGGAGCCCGGGGACATCCTCGACAGCGGCGAGGATACCGGCGGCGTCAGCGGCAACAGCCTTGAGGTCAACCTCCTTGCCGTGGCGGAACACCGGCTTGAGGGGATCATAATTGATGGAACCGTGGAAGGTCTTCTCAACTTTGTGAGCCTTAATCCATTCCACAAGGGCTGCGGTGAGATCGAATGCCTTGCGGGGGCAGGTGGAGAAGTTGAGTTCGACTTTCTCGACGTCGATATCCTTCAGGAGAGCGTCGATGTTTTCCACGGAGGGTTCCTTAACGGTGAAACCGAGGGAATTCACACCCTTGCCGAGGACGTCGACGGCCTGAGCGTTGGCTTCCTTGGGGTCAGTGGCGAGGATGTCCTGACGAACGAGCCAGCAGTTGTTGTCGCGGGTACCGCGTACGTAGGGGAATTCGCCGGGGAGGGAGCCGGTGGTCTTGAAGTCAGCGATGTCTTCCCGGCGATACATAGGCTGCACCGAGAAGCCTTCGTTGGTTCGCCACACCAGTTTCTTATCGAAAGGCACGCCCTTGAGGTCGGCGTCAACTTTCGCTTTCCAGGTCTCGTAGGAGACGGGAGGGAACTGGGTGAAGAGTTTTTCTTTATTTTCTGCCATGATTTATAAAGAGGTTAACTAATTGAGTTCAAAATGATTGGTCCGCAGGTCATGGTATATCCGGCGGCGGTATCAGATCGGAACACACGTTCCACGGCACAAATTTATAAAAACTTTTCCAAATTACAATTTATTTGGGGTAAAAAATTGTATATTTCCATTGATAGAAGTGAAAGCGATGATAAATCGAGGAAAAATTCGTAACTTTGCAGCCGCAAGTGACACCTGCAACACCTCGGCTACACAAGTCACTACCGGTTTCCGCAGGTCACAACCGACACATTAATTTATTATGGCTCTCAGTGCAAGCAAATCGGCTCATGTGGATATGCTCCACGGCCCCCTGTGGGGGAAAATCCTTGTTTTCGCGCTACCTTTGATAGCCAGCGGCATACTGCAGCAGTCGTTCAACGCCGTGGACGTCGCCGTCATCGGCCAATATTCCACGAAGCAGGCGATTGCCGCAGTGGGCAGCAACGGCCCTATAATCAGTATTCTCGTAAACCTTTTCTTAGGCATCGCGATTGGCGCAAACGTGGTGATTGCCAACTATTTAGGCTCAAAACACAACGAAGCCGTCAAACGCTCGGTCAGCACCGTGGCTATCGTCTCATTAGCCTCCGGCACCCTGCTGCTTATCCTCGGCGTACTGCTGGCACGACCGATTCTCGAAGCCATGAGCTCGCCCCCCGACGTCATCGAACTGGCCACCACCTACCTGCGGATTTACTTCTGCGGCATGCCCTTCATCATGGTCTACAACTTCGGATCGGCAATCCTGCGAAGCATCGGCGACACCAAGCTGCCGTTCTATTCGCTGATTGTTGCAACGATATGCAACTTGCTGTTAGACTGGATTTTCGTAGCATTCTTTGACATGGGTGTCAGCGGCGTGGCCTGGGCAACGGTCATCGCCAACGGCGTCAACGCAGCCATCATCGTCTATTTCCTGACCAAGGAGCCGGAGCCGGTCACCCTGTCGCTGAAACGCTGGGACCTCTCGTGGGGCGACCTCGTGAAAATGCTCCGCATCGGCATCCCCGCCGGACTCCAGGGGATGATTTTCTCCTTCTCCAACATCTTCATCCAGTCGGCAATCAACAGTTACGGCGCCGACGCCATAGCCGGATCGGCTGCTGCGCTGACCTACGAGGCATACTGCTATTTCGTGGTGTCGTCGTTCTGCGCGGCGACAATCGCCTTCACCGGCCAGAACTTCGGCGCGCGGCAGCCTGAGCACTGCAAGGAAGTCTGGAAAATCTGCATGGTCTACAGCGTGGTTATCTGCGCCGCCTGCAACTTTCTGCTGATACTTTTTGAGAAACAGGTAATCAGTGTGTTTTCCAGCGACCCGACGGTGATGGATTTCGCCTTCCAGCGTTTCCATACAGTGCTGGCATGGCAGTGTATCGCAAGCAGTTACGAAATCTCAGGCTCCTATATGCGAGGCCTCGGCTACTCATTCCTGCCGATGATACTTACAATCTTCGGCACCTGTATTCTGCGCCTCGGCTGGGTCAGCATCTATCCCATGATTGACGACACCTTCAATACCCTGATGGTCATTTATCCCATCTCATGGGGAGCTACCGGCATTGCTGTCGTCATCGCCGCCTTCCGCGTCCAGCGCAAAGTTTTCAGCAAACTCGCATCCTCAAATTAATTACTCTGCGAGCCAGCCGTTTAATTGGCGCTGGAGGAGGGTGTCGGAGGGGGCGAGCGCCCAGGACTGGAACTGGTTGAGGGAGATTTCGACGGAGGCGTTGAGGTTGTCGTATTTAGGGGCGAGGGAACGGGCTGTCGCGGCACTGACCACTGTCATCGGGATGTCGCCGAGGGCGGTCAGGATCACAAGCTGTTCCGGGGAATAATCGGGGTTCTCGGAAATGTAGATGGTATCGCCGATTTCGCGCGAAAGGTTGCGCAGGCGCTGCATATAGGGGGAATTCGAGGGGATATAGACCGTGCGGTGAGCCAGATCGAACTGCGTTTTCACTTCAGGATTTCCGGCGGTGTCGGTGCGCTGCACAAGCACCTGTTTGTCGATGCCCACAGGGTCGAGGAAAATCAGGCGGTCACGCAGCTCGGCGGTTACCGGAAGGTCGCCGACAATCAGCCGGCAGCGGCCTTCGTCGAGCCATTGCAGTGCATCCTCGAAGCGGGTATAAGGATGGAATTTCAGCGGCTGACCATGACGCGCGCAGGCTTGGCGCAGCAGGTCGTAATAAGTTCCGGAGAGTGAGTCGCCGCTGAGCGACAGCGAAGTAGGGGAGATTTCGATTGCAACATTCAGGGTGTCGCCACCGGCCTGGGCGTCGGGAGCGGGGCCAATCCGTTTTGTGGAGCACTGCCGAAACGACACCATCAGACCGACCGCCACGGCGAGCAGGGCGATATAGAGCATCATCGAGCCTTTCTTCGGCTGTAATCGTGGGAGCGCCATGCCTTAATTGTTGAAATCGACGGAGAGGCCAAGCTGGAAGCGGCGGGGATTCATCGGATAGTGGGGCATCGAGAAATAGTTGTCGCCGCAGAGTCCCTGATTGATGTGCGACATCATCAGGAAGAAGCGGGTCTTGTCGAGGCGGCAGTTGACGTAAAGGTTCATGAAGGGGTAGTTGCCGATCCAGGGACCGTCGGTGTTGATGAACTGCATGGTGGCGGGCTGGAAAGTCACCGGTTTGTAGCGGGTGAAGTAGTCGCATTCAAGTCCGAACTGCACTCGAAGTGTAGCCACTCGGAAGAGCACATACATATTGGAGTTGACAGCCAGCTGCGGCAGGGGTATGATATCCTGATTCGAGGATTTCTGATAGGTCAGACGGTTTTCCCAGTGGAAACATCCGGCGTGGAGGTCCTGACGCAGGGTCGCGGAGAACACCTGCACGCTCCCGGAGTGCTGACGCGCCATCGAAGCCGCGTCGAAATAAAGTGCATTCTGAACATTCTCGACTCCGGCCGACAGACGGGTCCATGTCCAGGGAATCGCGATTTCACCTCCGGCGCGGAACGAACGGATTTTCGAGAAATCATTCTCCCAGACGAAGTGGTTCGAGAGATAATGCTGCATGAACCAGGGGGGAGTGAGGTTGGAGAACTTACCGTTGGCCGAGACGTTCACAGAATCGCCGAACAAGGGGATTCGGGTGTAGACCGTACCGTCGACCTTCACTTCGCCGGCGGCCGGGCCGATCAGACCGAGTTCACCGGTAACATCATAGTTGAGAATCCGGCCCTGCTGCTTGGTCAGCTGCGCGCCGACCCAGAGCAGATTCTGCTTCTCGTTGTCCAGGATATCCGAAACGGGGAGCGGAGTGAGCCCAATCTCCTGAGGGAGAGTTTCACCGGGAGTGTCCGAAGGGTCGTCGTATTCACCGACGAGAGTCTCCATACTGTACTTGCGCATCTCATGGGTGACGTAGGCCGACAGACCGGCTTTGGCATACTTGTTGAAACCTTCCAGCAAACTGATACCGAATGTGTTACGCAGACTCCAGAATTTCTGCTGGTCGTTGGTCTGGGCGAGGTTATAGTAAGTATTGTCCCAGAACTCGGTGTTCTGCGTCGGGTCAAGGCTCTTGAAACGGTGGTCACCGGCGCGATATTTGATGGTCCAGATAAAGGAGGTCACAGGCACGAGGGTGCGCTTGACCGTAGAATCGTTGATCTGTTCCTCCTCCCAGAAACCGACCTTGTAGCGGGTGTTGGCGTAAAACTCAGTGCCGTAGACACGGTTCTGGGCCTGAGTCAGGCGTGTCGGAATCTGCTTGGCTTGCACGGAGTTCTGGCCGCCCTGCACCTCAGCGGGGTCGGTGATGTAGCGGTCGTCGGTGATACCGCCGTTAGCCTGCGCGGTCAGCGAATACTGGAAGCCGTAAGCCTGAAACTCAACACGTTCGCCGATGTACGACGTTGAAAGTCCCCAGCTGAAATCCTTGGCCGCCTGATTTGAGTAGATACCCTTGGAGTAGAGGTAATCCATCATAGCGCCGACCTGCGTCCGCTTGTTTGCGTTGGCCGAAAAAAGCACCGAAAGGTCGTCCTGTCCGTTTTCCTTGTTGCCGCCGAAGGAGTAGCCCATCAGCGTCATCGGAATACGGGTGTTGTAGAACCTCATTTTCTCCTCCGAGGGGACCCAGTGGGCGATACCGTCGGCAAACATGAAGTCGGAAATCGGCTTGCGGTCGAAGAAAATCATGTTGTAACCTTCGGCCGAGAAGTTGCCCGTAGCGGCGTAGGCCGGGGAGACAATCTGCGGCACGAACCGCAGGGAGTAGTCAGTATAAAGCGTATCGATCGTCGAGGGTTCGCGCAGTCCCAGCGGCGGAAGGATTTTCCAGGCATAGGAGGGGGCGATGACCGGCTCTTTTGCCCGCAAAGAAAAAACAGAGCCCATGGCCGCCAGAACGGTGGCGACCATGAGCAATGTTTTGGATATTTTAAATCTGCGGGTCAAAATACTTGATTGACTGACTGGTAGGCGATTCCGCAGAATCAGATGAGATACTGCGAGGAGATGGATTCGTTGTTGTGGACACGGCGTATTGTGTCAGCGAACATCCTGGCCACGGAGATGATTGTGACCTTAGAGCAGTCTTTATGAAACGGAATCGAGTTCGAGAAGATAATCTCGGTGAGGCCGCATTTTTCAACGCGTTCGGTGGCGGGGTCGCTCATGATGGCGTGGGAGCAGAGGGCACGCACCGATTTCGCGCCGTTGGCGAGCATCAGGTCGGCAGCCTTGGTGATGGTGCCGGCGGTGTCGACCATGTCGTCGATGAGAATCACATTCTTGTCCTTGACATCACCGATTACGGTCATCTGAGCCACCACATTGGCCTTTGCGCGCTGCTTATGGCAGAGCACCAGGGGCACGTTGAGGAATTTGGCGTAGGAATTAGCACGCTTTGCGCCGCCGACGTCGGGAGTTGCAATCACCAGGTCGGGGAGGTTAAGCTGCTTGATGTAGGGGAGGAACACGGTCGAGGCGTAGAGGTGGTCGAGCGGGACATTGAAGAACCCCTGAATCTGGTCGGCGTGAAGGTCCATGGTGATGACGCGGTCGACACCGGCGGCAACGAGCAGGTCGCTGACAAGCTTGGCGGCGATGGAAACGCGCGGCTTGTCCTTGCGGTCCTGACGGGCCCAGCCGAAGTAGGGGATTACAGCGATCACTGACTTGGCGGAGGCGCGCTTGGCGGCGTCAATCATCAGCAGCAGCTCCATGAGGTTGTCGCTGTTGGGGAATGTGGACTGCACCAGATAGACTTCGCAGCCACGGATAGATTCCTCATAAGACACTTCAAATTCGCCGTCGGCGAAATGAAGGATGTTCATCTTGCCGAGTTCGATTCCCAGGTCTTTGCAGATTTCTTCGCCCATATAGCGGGATTTTTCACCGGCGAAGACCTTGATGGGGGGTAAATTAGGATTCATACAATCTGAAAAATGAGCTTGGATTGGTAGTGCAAAGTTAGGCATTATTCCGCGGACTGGCAAATATTTTTGCCACCCGTTCAGGAATTTTTGAAGGCCGGAGCGCTTTTTGCCTCCGAGTCAACGGATTTGGCTTCAGTGGCGGCAGCTTTACGGCCACGGGCGAGGCGCGAAGCCGAGAATTTCCAGGCGGCGGCTCCCCAGGGAGCGAGATGGATTTCGGCCGGAGCCGTGGAGCTGACAGTCAGGATATTCTCGCGGCCTGAAATCAGGTCTACGGCCTTCTTTTTCCCTTCGCGGACACCGTACATTCCCAGTGCCAGAGGGGGGATATTGACCGCGACATCCTGAGCGACACCCGAGAAGTTGACGACAACAAGTATGACATCGTCGCCCGAGCGGCGCAGGAAAGCGTAGTTGGTATGCGGAGAGAAGCGGCGGTTGTCGAAGTTTACGTACATCAGGTCGAAGAATTCGCCATCGTAAAGCGCTTTTTCCTTGTTGAGCAGACGGAGGATATGTCCGTAAAGCGCGCGGAGGTCCTTCTCGACCTGGCCGAGCTGGCCGCCGTCGGCCTTGCCGCCGTTGAGCCAGCGGCGCACGCTCGGAATCGACCAGTAGTCGAAGATTGTGGTGCGGCCGTCCTTGCCCGAGAAGCCCTCGGCATCCTCGGCTTTCTCGCCGAGCTCCTGCCCGGCGTAAATCATATAGGGGGCGTTCGACATCATAGAGCCGACAACCAGCGAGGGGAGCACACGGGTGGCGTCGCCGGCGTATTCCGCGGAGGCGAAGCGCTGTTCGTCGTGATTCTCGAGGAAGTTGAGCATCTTGGCGCCTATGCCGTCGATCCGCTGCCAGCAGTCGGTGATTGTGGCGGCGGAATGATGGTGACACTGGATGTTGCGCAGGGTGTCGTAGAGGTTCACCTTGTCGTAGAGGAAGTCGAAATGACCGCGCTCGAGGAACGGACGATACTGGTTGACGTCGTAGATTTCCGCGATGAAAATAATGTCGGGGTAATGCTCCTTGACTTGCGGTATGGCCCATTCCCAGAACTCCAGAGGAACCATGAAGACCATGTCGCAGCGGAAACCGTCGATACCCTTCGACGCCCAGTAGCGCAGGATGTGCAGCATCTTGAACCATGTGGGGGGAATCGGGTCGAAGTGACGTGAACCGTCGCCATAGTCTACGCCGTAGTTCAGTTTCACCGTCTCATACCAGTCGTTGCGGGTAGGGAAAGCGTTGAAACAGTCGTTGCCGGAAGCTTTCGCCGGGAACTCGATGTAATCGCCGATGGGCAACTGCGGCTGGAAGAGCTGCCGGGGTATATAGTAGAAATCATTGTTCGGTGAGAAGAAATATGTGGTGTCGTCCCCTTGGCCGAAGTCCTCGATTCCAACCGGAGCGACGTCGGAATGGTAGCGGCGCGCAACGTGGTTGGGGACAAAGTCAATCAGCACCCTCAGGCCGGCCCGGTGAGTGCGGTCCACCAGAGCTTCGAACTCCTTCATGCGGTCGGGCACCGAAACGGCTAAGTCGGGGTCAATGTCGTAGTAGTCGCTGATGGCGTAAGGTGATCCTGCTTTACCCTTGACAACCAGCGGATTGTCGGGGGTGATGCCGTAGGCCGAATAGTCTGTGGCATGGGCATGCTCGATGACGCCGGTGTACCATACATGAGTAACGCCGAGGTCACGGATTGATTTCAGCACCTTCGGGGTGATGTCGTTGAGTTTGCCGGAGCCGTTCACGGCCATGTCGCCGTCGGGGACACAGGCGTCGTTGGTGTTGCCGAACAGGCGGGGCAGCATCTGGTAGATTACCGGTTTTAAGTCAGCGGTGGTATCCTTGGAAACTGTAGACATTGCAGTGTGTAATGTTGGTATTATTCAGCGGGGTTCACTGGAGGAGGTCGGGACGGGCAGCGAGAATCTCCTTGATGGCGCGGTGGGCCGCTGCGTATCCCGAAAGGAACACCTTATTTATATCTTTAAGATTGAAAACCTGATAATGGGCGAGCTCGGGGGTCTTGATTATGAAGTCACACATCGCGGTGTCGGGGACGTGGTTTTTCTTCACAATAATATTATATGTGCGCATGGCCGCGTCGAAGATGGTGTGCTTATAGCGTCCGGTGGGGAGAGGCGAAACGTTCACGCCGACGAGCACATCACATTTGTCGCGGATAATCCAGGCCGGAAGATTGCGGAGCACACCGCCGTCGACGTAGTTGACGCCGTCGATTCTGACCGGGCGGAAAACGATAGGAATGGAGCAGGAGGCTATCACCCGTTCGCCGAGCGGCCCCTCATGGAATTCCGCGGGAATACCGCGGTCGAAGTCCGTGGCGCCGATATACATCGGGATTTTCAGATCCTCGATATTCCTGACACCGGTCCATTTTTCGATTTTGCGTTTGAACTTCGTGAGCTGGAAAAGCCCTTCACCTTCAGGAATCGACAGCTTGCAGAGGTCGGAGAACTTCAGGCCGTCGAACAGTTGCGGAATCTCCTGAGGAGGAATCCCCGCGGCGTAGAGCACTCCGGCAACCGAACCGGCTGACACTCCGGCGATTACGTCGGGCTTCAGGCCCACTTCATCGAAAGCTTTGAGCACACCGATATGGGCGAACCCGCGGGCGCCGCCGCCGCTGAGGGCAATGCCCAGACGGTAAGGTTTCTTCCCGGCAGACTCCACGCATGGCTTGTCGTAGATTGCTTCACAGACTTTTTCGGAGACAGACCCGGAAGCCGCTGCATTGCAATTCTTCTCCGGAGAAACTTCGGAGAACGACGATGGTTCGGTTATTCCTATATTATCTATAGAATTCATGCCCATTTAGGATTCCAGCACAAAGTTAAGGATTTTTTGCTGAAAATCCATATATATACATCAAAATTTGTGTTAACAGACACAATCCGTCCGGCAATCTGTCCGGCAATCCGTTCAGCAATCTGTCCAGCAATCTGTTCAGTAATCCGGTCAGCTCAGGCGGGAGGCGCGGGAGGCGTCGATGCGGAGGAGGATGGCCAGCAGGATGGTGAAGCCCCAGAGCGATGAGCCGCCGTAGCTGAACATCGGCAACGGGATGCCGATGACCGGGCAGACACCGATAACCATTCCGATGTTTATACAGAAATGGAATATCAGATACGAGGCCACGCAGTAGGCGTAGACCCGGCCGAAGGTTGTCGGCTGACGTTCGGCGATAGCTATTATCCTGAGTATCAGGATAAGGAACATGAGCACGACGGCGGAGGTGCCGATGAAGCCTTCCTCTTCGCCGATGGTGCAAAAGATGAAGTCGGTGTGCTGTTCGGGCACATAGCGGAGCTTTGTCTGGGTGCCTTTCAGGAACCCTTTGCCGTCGAAGCCGCCGGAACCTATGGCAATTTTCGCCTGATTGACGTTATAGCCCTGACCGCGGGGGTCGTCGATGATGCCGAGCACCACCTGGATTCGTTTCTGCTGGTGGGGCATGAGATGGTTGAAAACCATGTTGACCGAGAACATGAAGGCAACGGAGAGCACCACGGTCATCACGGTGATGCCGAGCTTGGCGGCCTTCACCCGAAGCATTTCAAAGAGACAGTATCCGACGGCTACGCTGATTACAGTGATGAAATAGATGTAGCCGCTGACGTGCCAGTCCCAGATCGAGAGAATCCACTCCACAAGAGCGGTGCCTCCGAACCAGAGCAACACGTTTCGCGATATCTCGAACTCCCGGACATACACCGCCAACATCCCGACCATCAGGCACATCACCATCACCAGGACGGCGAACTCCCCGACGGGCATTCCGATAATCGTCTCCGAGGTGTATTTGATCGCCACAACGAAAATCACCACCGCAAGGAGGGCGGCGAAAAGTACCATTCCGCTCATTCCTTCGCGATACAGCACGAAGAAGAGCGAAAGATAGACCAGCGCCGAGCCGGTCTCTTTCTGTGCCAGAATCAGTACGATAGGGAGGAAGATGATGGCCAGCGCCTTGAAATAGTTGGCCGAGGAGGCGTTCAGGTTAAAATTGTAGGAGGAGAACAGTTTCGCCAGGGCCAAGGCGGTTGCGAATTTGGCGAACTCGGCGGGCTGCAGTCGCACCGAGCTTGTGATGGCCAGCCATGAGCGGGAGCCCTTGATGTCAGGGGCTATGAAGATGGTGACCAGCAGCAGAATCAGCATGCCGAAGTATATCGGGTAGGCATACGTCTCGTACAGGCGGTCGTCGATCAGCAGCAGAATCATGCCGAGGACAATCGACAGGCCGAGCCACACGACCTGCTTGCCGGCAAACTCGTCGAAGGAGAAGAGCGAGGCGTTGTCGAAGTCGTAGCTCGCGGCATAGATGCTGATGATTCCACCGACGACCAGGAGGAAGTAGAGCACCACCGTGAACCAGTCGAGATGCTTCAGCGAGCTTTGGTTTCTGTTTCTGTAATCTATCATATTCTTAATGCTCCTTCTTCAGGCCTGAGATTTCATCGGTCGGAGGAGACAGGCTGTTAATGTTTTTTCACACCGGAATAGATGATGGTGTTGGATTCGAGCATGCGCTGTTCGAGATATTTGCGCGACTCGGAAATATGGCCGGTGAGGTATTTCTCCATCACCAGCGAGCCGATAGGCACACCGAAAGTGGCGCCGAAACCGGCGTTCTCGACGTAAACGCAGACCGCGATTTTCGGATCTTTATACGGGGCGAAACCGATGAACGCCGAGTGGTCGCGGCCGTGAGGGTTCTGAGCCGTGCCGGTTTTGCCGCAGACCTCGATGTCGGGGAGATTGGCGATGCGGCATGTACCGCCGGTGACAGCCATGCGCATACCTTCGGCGATGTCATCGTAATATTTCTGACTGATTGTCGGGACGCGGTGATTGATATATTCCGGCGCGATTACTGTGTCCTGAATCTCCTTGACCACGTGCGGGGTGATGAACCATCCGCGGTTGGCGACGGTAGCACACAGGTTGGCAATCTGCAACGGAGTGGCGAGGATTTCGCCCTGACCGATGGAGACTGAAATCACGGTGTTTGCGCTCCAGTGGCCTTCGCCATAGCGTTTGTTGTAGTACTTCTCGTTGGGGATGAACCCTCGCCCTTCGTGGGGAAGGTCAACACCGAGTTTGTAGCCGTAGCCCATCGACACGAGGTGCTTCTTCCAGACCTCGAACGCAGCGGCCGAGGAACCGTATTTGCTCCGTTTGCCGTCGATCATAGCTCTGAAACCCCAGCAGAAATAGGCGTTGCAGGATGTCTGGAGCGCCGGTTTCAGGGTGATGGGGGAAGCGTGGCCGTGGCAGCCAACGCGCAGCCGGCCGTTGATGTAACCGTGGTAGCAGGGGTAGGGAGTGCCGAGAGTCACAACCCCCTCCTCAAGGAGAATCAGCCCCTGGGTGGGTTTGAAGGTAGAGCCGGGGGGATAGGCCCCCTGAAGCGCGCGGTCGAAGAGTGGTTTCTGCGGATCGTTGACCAGCGCGCGGTAGTTTTTGCCGCGGGCACGGCCGACGAGTATCGAGGGGTCATAGCCGGGGGAGGATACCATGGCGAGAATCTCGCCGGTGGCGGGTTCGATGGCTACGACAGCACCGATCTTATTGACCATCAGCGACTCGGCATACTGCTGCAGGCCGATGTCGATACTCAGTTTGAGGTTCTTGCCGGAAATCGGGGCTATGTCTTTGGCGCCGTCGTCGTATCGGCCACGGATACGGCCGCTGACGTCGCGGATAAGGATTTCCTTACCCTTGACTCCGCGGAGGTAGGCGTCGTAGCTCTTTTCGATACCGAGGTCACCGCAGTAGTCGCCGGCCTCGTAGTAGGGGTCGCGCTCGATATCGGCCGGCGACACCTCGCGGATGTTGCCGAGGATGTTGCCGGCGCAATGGTAGTTGTACTGGCGTAGGATTCTCTTCTGGATAAAGAAACCGGGGTAGCGGTAAAGTTTCTCCTGCAGGCGACCGTAGTCCTGCGCCGAAAGGTGGGAAATCAGCGTCTGGGGAGTATAGGCCGAATAGTTTGGATTCTTGCGCATCGCCTTGATACGGTCGCGGAAAACCTCCGGTGTAATCTGGAGCGTGCGGCAGAAGTCGAGCGTGTCGAAATCGTGGACGTCGCACGGGGTCATCATCACGTCGTAGGCCGGCTGATTGAACACCACCAGGGAGTCATTCCGGTCGTAGATCAGGCCGCGCGAAGGGTAGACCGTCTTGCGCAGGAAAGCGTTATTGTCAGCGTAGTCCTTATATTTGGAGTCAGCGATCTGGAGGTCGTAGAGGCGTATGAGATAGAGGATGGCTATGACGACGATAAAACCGCCGACAACCATTTTCCTTTTTTCCAGTCGATAGTCTTTACGCATAGGCTAAGAGGAGAGATATGCGTTACCGGGAGCGCGTTGTGAGGGAGTCGATGGCGATGAGGATGATGAAAGTCAGCACTGTGGAGGCTATTGTGCGCATCAGCATCAGCGGCCAGTTGTAGAAAGTGAAGGCTTCGATGAAAAAGAAAAGCGCGCAGTAGATGAAAACCGCGGAAATCAGGTATTTCATGTAGACTCCGGGGCCGAGGGTGCGGAACGACGGTTCGGGGTTGGTCATATCGTCCTCGCGGGGGAAATACAGCCTCAGAACCGGGAGCCTCAATGCCGACAGAATCGTGCAGGCCAGAGCGTTCATCCCCTGAGTGTTGGAGAAGATGTCGACCGTAAGACCCAGCAGGAAACCGAAGGTCATCGCCCAGTTCAGCGGCAGAGTAACCGGAAGTTTTATGATGAAGTAAATGAAAATCAGCGGGATAGCCACATTGAAGAGACACAAGTGGTTGAACACGACCACCTGCGTCACCACAAGGATGACAAACATCAGCAGATATTTCAGAACCTCTTTCGTCATTACTTTAAAACAGATAGGGCTACTTTTCAGCCGGCTGCATATCGGTTTCCACCGAGCGGATCTCCTCGAGGTCGGTATTGGAAATCACCTTCACCGTGGAGAGCGCCGTGAAGTCGGTCAGAAGCAGGATGCGGAGCGTGAAGAAGTTGTCGTCGGCGCCGCGGGCTTTCCCGACAATAGTCCCGACGGGGATACCTTCGGGGAACACAGCGGAGTTTCCGGAGGTGACGATGGTGTCGCCCTTTTGGAAATGTGTATGCTTGGGAAGCTCCTCGAGGATTGCGGTGCGGGGGTCCTTGCCGTCCCAGACCAGCGAGCCGAAAGCGTCGGAGCCGCGGAGCTTGCAGGAGAGACGGAAGTTAGGATTGAGCAGCGAAATCACGCGGGCGTAGTGGTCGGAAACCACGTTCACCACGCCGACGACACCGTTCTGGTCAAGCACACCCATGTCGGGCTTCAGGCCGTCCTTCGCCCCCTTGTTGATGGTCAGGTAATTGTTCGGGCGGGTGATTGAGTTATTGATCACCGTGGCAATCACGAAGTTGAACTTTCCGATGGAATCGACGGCGCGGAGCGAATCCTGCATAGCAATCTCGCGGTAGGAGCGGAGTTGCTGGCGCAAGTCGAGCACCTCCTTCTGGAGGTCGGCGGTCTGACGCTGCAGGTCGTCGTTGATGTCGCGCAGCGCAAAGTAGCCGGTGATGTTGCTCGAGATGTCGTGGAGTCCGGAAGCCACAATTCCGGCCGAGGTCAGATACACATGATGCTGGTATGGATTGCGGTTAAACAGCAGTCCACACGACAGCACGACATAGAACGCGAATACGAACCACGAACTATATCTGACCAGAAAATTCAGCAGATTTCTCAATCAGACGTTGCTTGAACAGATATTACTTGATAAGGAACGAGAAATTCTGGATGTTCTTCAAAGCAACACCAGTACCCTTGGCAACAGCCAGCAGCGGGTCTTCGGCAACATGGAACTGGATGCCGATCTTGTCGGTCAGTCGCTTGTCGAGACCGCGGATAAGGGCGCCGCCGCCGGCCAGCCAGATGCCGTTGCGCACGATGTCGGCGTAAAGCTCGGGAGGTGTCTGCTCCAGCGCCGCGAGCACAGCGGTTTCGATCTTGGAGATGGACTTCTCGATGCAGTGGGAGATCTCCTGATAGCTTACGGGAATCTCCATGGGGAGGGCGGTCATCTGGTTGGGGCCATGAACCACGTAGTCCTCGGGGGGATTGTCGAGCTCGGTCAGGGCGGAACCGACGTTCATCTTGATGAGCTCGGCGGTACGTTCGCCGACCTTCACGTTGTGGGCGCGGCGCATGTGGTCCATGATGTCCTGGGTGAAGTCGTCGCCGGCAATCTGAATCGACTTGTTGGAGACAATGCCGCCCAGCGAGATTACGGCGATTTCGGTTGTACCACCGCCTATATCCACAATCATGTTGCCTTCGGGAGCCTCTACATCGAGACCGATACCGAGCGCGGCAGCCATAGGTTCGTAAATCATATATACATCGCGGCCGTTGGCGTGCTCCGAGGAGTCGCGGACGGCGCGGATTTCAACTTCGGTGGAACCGGAGGGGATACCGACAACCATGCGGAGCGAGGGGGAGAACCAGTTGCTCTTGGAGGATGCCTTCTTCACGAGACCGCGGATCATCAGCTCGGCGGCGTTGAAGTCGGCGATCACACCCTTGCGCAGGGGGCGGACGGTGCGGATTCCTTCGGGCTCCTTGCCCTGCATGAGCTGAGCCTCCTTGCCGACGGCGATCAGCTTGTCGGTACGGCGGTCGAGAGCCACGATCGAAGGCTCGTCGATTACGATCTTATCGTTGTGGATGATCACGGTGTTAGCCGTGCCCAGGTCGATAGCTATTTCTTTTGTAAGAGAGAAGAATCTCATTTTGGTCTTATATATAATATGTATGGCAACGGGAACCCCGATGTATGGCAACGGGGTCCCGGATTGCTTAGTGCTTGAAGTGGCGGAAACCGGTCATAACCATGGCCACGCCGTTTTCGTCGCAGTATTTGATGGAATCGTTGTCGCGGATTGATCCGCCGGGCTGGATAACGGCGGTGATACCGGCCTGGTGAGCAATTTCCACGCAGTCGGCGAAGGGGAAGAAGGCGTCGGAAGCCATTACAGCGCCGTTGAGGTCGAAGCCGAAGCTCTTGGCTTTGTCGATGGCCTGCTTGAGGGCGTCGACACGCGAAGTCTGACCGACACCGGCAGCGCAGAGCTGACGTCCCTTGGCCAGCACGATGGCGTTGCTCTTGCAGTGCTTCACGAGCTTGTTGGCGAAGAGCAGGTCATCGACCTGTGCGGGGTCAACAGCCTTGACGGTTACCTGACGGAGGTCGTCGGGAGTCTCGGTCTTGAGGTCGCGCTCCTGAACGAGGGCGCCATTGAGAATCGAGCGGAACTGGCGGGTAGTACCGACGGCTTTCTTCTGCAGCAGGATAATGCGGTTCTTCTTCGTCTCCAGAATACCGAGGGCATCGGGGGTGAAGGAGGGGGCGATGATTACCTCGAAGAAAATCTTGTTGATTTCAGCTGCGGTCTCGCCGTCGATTTCACGGTTGGAGATCAGCACGCCGCCGAAAGCCGAAACGGGGTCGCCGGCCAGGGCGTCCTTCCATGCCTCGAGGATATTGTCGCGGGTAGCTACGCCGCAGGCATTGTTGTGCTTGAGGATAGCGAAGGTGGGATCCGAGAAGTCGGCCATCAGGTTGACGGCGGCATCGATATCGAGCAGGTTGTTGTAGGAAATCTCCTTGCCGTGAATCTGCTCGAAGAGTTCGTTGAAATCGCCGAAGAAGAAACCCTTCTGGTGAGGATTCTCGCCGTAGCGCATAGGCTTTTCGCCGTCGATTGCAACACGCAGGGCGGTGGGGTGCTCGCCGAGCGAATCGAAGTAGTTGAAGATCGCCGAGTCGTATTCCGACGAAACAGCGAATGCTTCCTTGGCGAAGAACAGGCGGTCGGCAAGAGTCGACTGAGCTTTGCCTTCGCGTTCAAGCATCATACGCAGCGGCTCGTACTGCCCCTTGGAGGCTACGATTACCACGTCGTTGAAGTTCTTGGCAGCGCCGCGGATGAGCGAGATGCCGCCAATGTCGATCTTTTCGATGATATCGGCCTGAGAAGCACCGGAAGCCACAGTCTGGCTGAAGGGGTAGAGGTCCACGATCACCAGGTCGATTTCAGGAATTTCATATTTCTGGATCTGTTGCTGGTCCTCAGTGTTTTCGCGACGGTTGAGGATGCCGCCGAAAACCTTGGGATGGAGGGTCTTCACGCGACCGCCGAGAATCGAGGGATAACCCGTCAGATCCTCTACGGCGTCACATTCGTAGCCGAGAGAAGTGATGAAGTTGCGGGTACCGCCGGTCGAGAGAAATTTGACACCGCTTTTGTTGAGAAGACGAAGGATTTCGTCGAGACCATCCTTATGGAAAACTGAAATCAGCGCAGTTTTGATTTCCTTAATGTCGGACATTGCGTTATCTTTGAATTTTTGCCTGTGAAACAATCTTGGCTTTTCGCCTTGGAAATTACCTCGGCACATTTCTCCTTGGAAATCTGCCATTGAAATTTTGTGCAAAGTTACAATTTTTTCCGGATTTTCACACCTTATTACACCATAAAATAAAAATAAATTGCGACCTACTCTCAAAATAAAATGCGACGGGCCCCGAAATTACCCGTAAATCGGGATGCAATGCAACTAAATTGGCACGGAATTTGTTTTCATATATGAAAGGGACATGAACTGCTTTCGCCAAAGGGAATGAAAAGTCAGGGACTTTAGTTACCTTTGCAACTGTAACTAACACCTAAACCCCATGGCGAGACATAAACAAGAGATTCCTTTCGAGGAGTTCGTTGCCCGCGGATGCGGCCTCGATGTCCATAAGAAGGAGATAGTGGCAACCGTCAGTGGAACGGATATTGAGTCTGAGACCCGGACGTTCCAATCGACAACGAGATCTTTGACAGAACTGAAAGAATGGCTATTGGCACTTGGTGTGACCCATGTGGCAATGGAGAGCACCGGTGTTTACTGGAAGCCGGTGATGAACATTCTTGAGCCGGGCGGATTCACGATAATGGTTGTGAACGCGCGTCACATCAAGTATGTTCCGGGTCACAAGACCGACAAGAAGGACTCTGCATGGATATGCAAGCTTCTACGCGCCGGATTACTCAAGGGTAGTTTTGTACCGGGGCGAGAGCAGCGTGACCTACGTGACCTATGCCGCTACCGTCGCAAGCTCGTGCAGCAACAGTCGGCGGAGCACAACCGTATGATACGCATCTTTGAGGATGCCAACCTCAAGCTTTCAAGCGTGTTCTCCAATATCCGAGGCAAGACCTGCACGGCAGTAATAGATGCCGTAATAGCAGGTGAAACCAATCCGCAGAAACTGGCAGATATGTGCACACACTGGCGACTGAAGGCAACCAAAGAGGAAATCGCATTAGCGGTAGAAGGTTGTTTCACAGACCATCACAAGTTTATGATACGCGCCATCCGCACAAGCATCTCCAACATCGAGGCCGAGATTGACCATCTGGATCAAGAGATTGAACGGCGAATGAAGCCTCTTCAGACACAGATTGAGCAGCTTTGCGAGATTCCGGGCATGGACGCCACCTCGGTAAAGGAACTTCTTGCCGAAATAGGCGTAGACATGGAAGTATTCCCGACTGCGGAGCATCTTACCTCATGGGCGGGATTAGCACCCGGCAACAACGAGAGCGCAGGTAAAAAAAAAGCTCGCACACCAACCACGGCAATAAAGCCACAAAAGCAATAATGACAGAATGTGCGTGGTGTGCGACGCGGACAAAGAATACCTATTTCTCGGCCAGATACAAAAGACTCGCTGCCCGCAGAGGAAAGAAACGCGCATTGGTCGCGATTGCCGCCGAGATGCTGAATGTGGTTTACCACATGCTGAAAGACGGCTCGGCATATCAGGAATTAGGTGCAGACTATATGGTCTCCAAGCGTAAAGACGCTCAGATAAAGTATCACCGCGAACAGCTGAAGAAACTACTCGGAGAGGATTTGCCCGAGTCACAAAGCGCATAGGGCGCACGAATCCTAAGGCCGACTGTTACTGGGACTTTGAGCCTGATTATGAAAGTGGCCTAAACGACTGAGAGGCAAAGATTGTTGCTGTGAGCACGCGAATGAAATTTCCTGACCTTCCGGTCGTTTTAAAATCTAAACGCCTACTCAATAGCCGCATGTGGTCATAAGCCGCGTGCTCTTCTTTCATTGTGTCTTAAAACAAGTATAACCCGTGAGATGCTGATTACCAGCAGTTCTTACACATAACATTTTCGAATGAAA
>CABUTS010000034.1 GCA_902494515.1 uncultured Muribaculaceae bacterium
AGGAATCTCTTGTTTATGTCTCGCCATGGGGTTTAGGTGTTAGTTACAGTTGCAAAGGTAACTAAAGTCCCTGACTTTTCATTCCCTTTGGCGAAAGCAGTTCATGTCCCTTTCATAATTTCATAAAGTTTGTGGCAAAGTTACAATCTACCCGTTATTTTTCCAAATTTGCAGCGCGGAATTTGACGCAAAAGAGCAAAAAACGTTGAAAAAATCAGAATATCGCGCGTCTAATGCAAAAACCGCAACAATACATTATATATATTAAACTGCAAGAATCAGCCCGCAGCATCTGTCCGCAAGAATCAGTCCGCCATCATGCGAAGGATGGTGAGCGATGTAGGCTCGGGGAGCGACGGAAAATGGGTCTGGAAATAGAGGAGTATCCGGTCGAGGACCAGATTGCGGTAGAAACGGCTCATTTTGAAATGTCCGGAATTGCGGAATGTCATGCGCGAAAGCTGATAAGCCGCAGCAGCTTCGCCCGGCGGGAGAAAATGGCGGTGGGGTGGCTGCGCGGCGACGAACACGCCCCCGGCGAGATCGAAAAAACACCCCTCCCGGTAGCTTCCCCAGTCCGGCTCTATGCCCAGAAAACGGCTGAGCCCCATCAGAAAACAGATATGGAAATTACACAGCTGGCCGGCGGTCAGCGGATATTCCACGCCGTCGCCCGACATTGCACCGACCTTGCCCAACGCAGCAAGAAGCCGCAGCGACCGGTCGATATAGTCGAACAGATGCGGATCGGATTGCGCCTCGCGCAGGAGTCCGTTGAGCATCTCAGTGACAAACATCGCCAGCGACGCTTTCAGCGGGTCAGCCGCCGGGGGAAGCACCACGGGGCGCACATCGCGGAAGCTGTGGATGTCGCGCCCGGGCCGGATGTCGGCCACGCAGTCGAAGCGCCCGAGCGGCATCAGAAGTGCCCGCAGCCGCGAAGCGCTGCGCCCAGTTCCGGCCGGCACGAGCAGCGACATTCGTCCGGCCTGACGCGTATAAACGCTCAGTATCGAGTTGCGGTCGGAATAGCGCACGGTCTTCAGCGCGATGCAATTCAGGCTAAGGTACATTTTCGTGGGAATTATCAGCTATATCTATTGTCCTTATCTCACATAAATCTATTGTCCTTATCTCAGCAATATCTTTTGTTTTTATCAAAGATTCCAGAGCTGTTTTCGGAGTTTCGGACAGTTTTTCGGGGCAAAATTAACAAAAATCGGTCTAAATCAAACTTTTTTGCCAAAAAAATTTGGCCACCTCAGAAAAAGAAGCTAACTTTGCAGCGCAAAATTCCCCGGAAACGGGTGAAGTTGTGACCGGGGCCCATTCGTCTATCGGTTAGGACGCAAGATTTTCATTCTTGAAAGAGCAGTTCGATTCTGCTATGGGCTACTTATTAACAAGATTATCAGAAGAAAACGCAATTTTAAAAAATGGCAAACCATAAATCTGCTTTAAAACGTATTCGCCAAGCTGAAAGCCGCCGCCTCCGTAACCGTTACTACGCCAAGACCGCCCGCAACGCCGTGCGTCGTCTCCGCGCTATGACCGATAAGGCTGCTGCTCAGGAAACTTACGTGAAGGTCGTTGCCATGCTCGACCGCCTCGCTTCTAAGAACACCATCTCCAAGAACAAGGCTTCCAACCTCAAGAGCAAGCTCGCCCTCCACATCAACAAGCTCGGCTAATTCGACCGCGCCCCCGGCTTCTGCTCCCTCGATTAACATTCAGCCCCCAAACAAAATCTTGTTTCCGGGTGTTATGCAAGAAAAGCAAAAGCCAGAATAAGAGAAAATTCTCGTAATTGTATATACAACGGAGCCATCAGCTTGCGAAAGCTGATGGAATCCAAGAGGGCCCATTCGTCTATCGGTTAGGACGCAAGATTTTCATTCTTGAAAGAGCAGTTCGATTCTGCTATGGGCTACTTCCGCTTGCGGCAATCGGTTATCCAACCGGTTGTCGCTTTCGGCGTTATATCCCATTTTCAAGATCCGGCATCAGTTTCCATGCTGACGCTCGATGCGACCTACCTCTTGCAATGAACAAAATCAGATACTTCATATTAACCCTGGTCGGTGCGGTGGCACTGACGGCGACGGGGGCGCCGGCATCCGGAGTTCCGGTCAAGGTCACGGCGCCCGATGGGACCGAGCTTTGGGTGCGAGCCGTCGGCGACGAAAACAACCGTCATTTCGAGACCCTCGACGGCGAGCTGGTCAGCTGGCTCCCGCAAGTGCGCCAGCAACTCTTCCCCAAGGCGCTGAAAGACAAACTTTTCCCGCGATTTCTCAACCAACGGCAATCCCTGGCAAATCGCACAGTGCCAGCTTCCGGCAGCCCCAAATTCCTGGTAGTACTCGTGGATTTCCCGGACCGCCAATTCGCGGTTGAAGAGCCCCTTGCAGTTTTCAGCGAACTGCTTAATGCTACCTCAGCCGATGGGAATCAGGACCCCGGAAGCGGCATTGCAGTGAAGTCCGCCCGAAGCTATTTCGAAGCCAGTTCCGCCGGACAGTTTTCGCCTGATTTTCAACTTGTCGGACCGGTTACCATGGCGAACAACGCCCGCTATTACGCCAGTGTCGGACTCGACGATTCCCCGGCAACAAATATGGTGATCGAAGCATGCCAGATACTTGATTCCGAGGTCGATTTCACCGAATTTGACCTCGACGGCGACGGTATCTGCGACAACGTCTACTTCTTTTATGCCGGGCAGGGACAGGCCGACGGCGGCGGCACATCAACTATCTGGCCGCACTCCGCTACGCTCAGCACTTTCGGCAAGTCGCTGACAGTCGACGGGATAGCTATCGAAAACTACGCCTGCTCGCCGGAGCAGAACGGCCGCAAACAGTTCACGGGTATCGGCACATTCTGCCATGAATTCTGCCACGTGCTCGGCCTCAAGGACTTATACTGCAACGGCGGTCTACACCCCGGCTACTTCTCGCTGATGGCCAGCGGAAACTACAACGACGGCGGCTACACCCCTCCCCTGCTCTCGTCGTTCGAGCGTCTTTCGCTCGGCTGGCTCACGACCGAAGAGCTGGCAGCTTCCGGCGATGTAACTCTCAGTCCGTTAAGCGACTCCAATCACGCTCTGCGCCTTTCCACACCCCACGAAAACGAATATTTCCTCCTTGAAAACCGTCCGCAGCAGGGGTGGGATTCGCACCTGCCCGGCGAAGGATTGCTCATATGGCACATCGACTACGACCAGCAAGCCTGGGACAACAACACCCCCAATACCTCGGCTTTTCGCCGCGTAGACCTGCTCCGCGCCGTCTCCACCGGCGGGGCCTTCACACCCTTCCCCGGGCCGGCCGGAGTCACCACGATATCCGACACCACAACCCCATCACTGACCACCCACGCCGGCGAGTCGCTCGGCGTAACCCTCTCGGAGATAGCCTTTTTCCCTTCACCGTCAGTTGCCGGAGAGACCTCTTTGGTCACCTTTAGCGCGCTATTCACCGGCGCAGGTGTCAACGACACCGAAACAGACCCGGCGAACGATCCCGTAACCGCGGTTTACTCCATTTCCGGACAAATTCTCCCCACCACCGACCCCGCAGAACTGCCGCCCGGATTTTACATTTTGCGCCGCGCCTCAGGCGCCACCTCGAAATTCCGGAAATAGCCATAAGCAACGTAGGGACGCGCGCCAAGAGCGAGCATCCCTACGTTGCTTTTCAGGGGGGAGAAAATTACTCCGGGCCTTTAGGGGGACAAACACTGCCCCGATGTACTTTTTTGGGGAGGGGAACAAACAGTGCCCCGGTGTCTTTACCGGATTGCCGGGCCCTGGCGGCTGATGGCGCCGGTGCGGGGGTCGTAGATTACGAAGATGGCTTTCTTTTTGTCGGTAAACGAGTTTGGCGCGAGGCCGTAGGTCACACCTAACTGCGCGATTTCCAACCGTTTGGAAGCCACGGTTTCACCATCGAAGCTAACCGAGGCGGTCAGCTCGCCGGGGATGCAGTAGGGCACACCGTTTTTCGGGAAGGGGAGCGTTTCACCCTTCTCATTTTCAGGCATCTGGCCGCGGGCATCGACCTTCAGGTTCACATAAACCGGAGCACCGGAAAGGTCGTCGGCAGCAACGATTCCGTCGACTGCCGAAAGACGTGCGACAACAATTTTAGCATCATTCTCCGATTCAACAGCCGAGGGGTCAATGAGATAGGTCTGCACCTGAGTGTAAGTGGAGGTCGTTCCGACAAACATCGCCATCAGGGCATCCTCCTGCGCCTGCAGATTGTTGAGCATCAGCTGCAGCGATGCGCCGTCGGGGGGCATCGTCTCGGCCTGACCGGAAATCAGCTCGCTGCGGGTCTGACGGATAGCGAAAATGGCCTGCGCGGCCAGCTCGGCACGTTTGGCGGTCGACTGGCTCTGAAGCATCTCCTCGCTGACCACCTGACGGGCAGCCTCGGTTTCGAGAGGCGTAGGCTGGGCGGCCTGGGGTTCGGGGAGCTCGGGAGATTCAATCTGCATAATCTCTTCGGTGTTGATACTCAGCGGAATACCGGCAGCGTCAAGATCGATGACCACGGGATTGCCGTTCTTGAACTGCAGCGCGTAAGTCTGCCCGGTATCTATCACGCCGTGGGTCGACAGCACAGCCGACAGCAGCTTCACCGAGTGCGACTCCTTTGTAATGGGATTACTGATATTCAGATACTTAGGAGCATACTTATAAAATTCGCCCGGCTTCATGACCGTCACTTCGGCTTCGATGGTGACATCGATCATCGTCTTGGGCAGAGAGTAGACCAGCGCATACTCATTGGCTTTGGTGGCAGAGAGATGTTGCGCCACCTGCGCCTGCCCGACGGGGACAAACGCTGCGACCGCAAGCGCCACACATATAGTTTTAAGTTTCATAATCATCTGATTTTCAATTAAAACACGCTTTCAGACTGGAGGGTTCACCGAAAGGCTTATTTCATCGTCTCGCGGATGGCCTTGCCGATGTTGGCGGCGATGTCGGAAGCCGTCACGCCGTATTCACCTTGCTCCTCCTGCGCCATCTCGCCGGCGTAGCCGTGGATGTAAACCGCTATGATCGCCGCGATTTCGGGAGGATAACCGAGCGCCATCATCGACAGCAGCAGGCCGGTCAGCACATCGCCGCTTCCGGCGGTAGCCATCCCGGGGCAGCCCGAGGAGTTGAAGTAAATCTTTCCGTCGGGACGCACGATGGCGGTGTAATGTCCTTTAAGAATGATAATTATATTGTAATACTTCGCCATCTCTATGGCCTTGCGCAGACGCGCTTCCGACGACGGCTGCGGACCGAACATCCGGTCGAACTCCCCGGCGTGGGGGGTCAGCACCGAGAGGATGGGGACATTGTTGAGAATCGACGGACGGATGCTGATGCAGTTCAGCGCGTCGGCGTCGAGCACCACAGGCTTGTCAATGCTCGAGAGGAAATCCTCCAGAGCCTTGACAGTCATCTCGTTAGTGCCGATGCCGGGACCGATGGCAATGGCCGAGAAATCACGCTCGGGGTGGATTTCGGTCAGCTGATTGTCGCCACGGTTGGCACGGAACAGTGCCTCGGGCACCTGCGACTGAATGATTTCGTAGCCACAGCGCGGAGCACACACGGTCAGTTTGCCGACGCCGCCGCGAAGGGCGCCGCGGGCTGCCATGACCGCCGCCCCCATCATGCCGTAGCTGCCGGCATAGAGCAGCGCATTGCCGAAATCGGCCTTCGAGCAGAACATCGGCCGATGGTGCAGGCGCCGCTGGATATCGCGGTGCTCCACAAGACAGAATTCCGCCGGAATCGACGCCATGGCCTTCTGGCTCAGCCCGACGTCGAGCACCTTCCACTCGCCGATAAGCTCGGCATTGTCGGGGATGAAAAAGCATAGACGGGGGAACTGGATTGCCAGCGTCAGGGTGGCGTGGACAGTGTTACGGTTGATGATACGGGGGTTCCAGTCGCCGAACATCCCCGAAGGTAGGTCGATGGACACCACTGTCGGATGCTCCTCGTTGATGTAGTTCACCAGCGACTGGAAGCCGCCGCGAAGCTCCTCGCGCAGTCCGGCGCCGAACAGACCGTCGACAACCAGATGGCTCTGATAGATTTCCGGCGGGGTGAAACGGTTCGTAACCTCGTGGAAATCAATATCCGGCACCTCGTCGAGCAAGCGGTCGCGGGCTCCGGCGCACTCGGCCGAGAGCTTGTCGCCGCCGATGTTGAAAAGATAGACCGACGGACGGAAGCCGCGGTCACTGAGCAACCGGGCAGTAGCCAGGGCGTCGGCCCCGTTGTTGCCCGGGCCGGCGAAAATGATGGTGGGTTTGTTGGGGCGCCACCGCGCCGCTATCTCGTCGGCCACCCCTTCGGCCACACGCTCGATGATTTCGCCGGGGGGAATCCCCTCGGTCTCGATTGTCTGGCGCTCGATGGCGCGAATCTGTTCGTTGGTAAATAACTTCATTGCTTTGAGGTAAACAACAGCTGTGGCAACAACCGCCACCAATCAGTAACGGAAACTGCTGCAGCATTTCCGCTTCGACTGCAAAATTACGGATTTTTCTCCAATCCTCCCGTAACTTATCGCAAAAACTGCGGAATCTTTACATATTTTCTGCAAAAAAACGCGGCCGCTTTTGGGGATACGCTGAAAATTTGCTAATTTTGCGCTATTATTCCAATCTGATGAAAGAAGTCACTTACAACGGGCTGACCTTCCAGCCTTTTATACACCGCGAGCAGATTGATGCCCGCGTCAAGGAGCTCGGCAAGCAGATTACCGAAGAATACCGCGGCCGCTGCCCCCTGCTGGTGTGCGTGCTCAACGGCGCTTTCCCCTTCGCCTCGGATCTTTTCCGCGAAATCGACTGCGACGCTGAAATCACGTTCATACGTCTCAAGAGCTACCAGGGAACCTCTTCCACCGGCAGCATCAAGCAGATGATGGACCTCCACGAGAACCTCGAAGGGCGTCCGGTTATCGTAGTCGAAGACATCGTCGATACCGGCCACACCATCAAGCACCTGGTGGAGCAGCTCAAGGAACACAATCCCGGCGAGCTGAAGATTGCAACCCTGCTGTTCAAGCCCGAATCGCTGCAGTGCGACATCCAGCCCGACTATGTCGGCTTCTCGATTCCCCCGAAGTTCATCATCGGCTTCGGTCTGGATCTCGACGGCCTGGCCCGCAACCTCAACGACATCTACGTCCTGAAGGAGCAGGCCGACTGAGTTTCGCCGGGAGCAGGCTGACCCGCTCCCGCGATACTCTATATGCCTCTCCCCCGGCGACTTCCCCGTCTCTCTCCCGGATCGTCTCTCTCCCGCATCTCTCCCCTTAGCCGGAGCACCCCTCAGTGTGTCCGGTTCCCTTCATTTCCAATGGTATAATCGCTACTAATAATGAATGTTGTGATTTTCGGAGCTCCGGGCAGCGGCAAAGGCACCCAGAGCGAAAAACTTATTGAGCGCTACGGTCTGCACCACATCTCAACCGGTGAGGTGCTCCGCGACCATATCGCCCGCAAAACGCCCATCGGCCAGATTGCCAAAACATACATCACCCAGGGCCAGTTAATCCCTGATTCCCTGATGATTAAGATTCTCGAGGAGATCATCGACAACGAGCCCAAGGCCAAGCAGGGGGTGATTTTCGACGGTTTCCCCCGCACCATCCCGCAGGCCGAGGCCCTGAAGCGCTTTCTGGAGCGCCGCGGCCAGGAAATCCACCACGTTATCGGTCTGGAAGTACCTGAAGACGAGCTGGTTGAGCGCATGATCAAACGCGGACAGCAGACCGGTCGCGCCGACGACAACCTCGAAACCATCAAGAACCGCCTGAAGGTTTACCACGAATCCACCACCCCGCTGCGCGACTTCTACATCGCCGAAGGGAAGTACCGCCCCATCAAGGGCAACGGCTCCATCGACGAGATTTTCATGAACATCGCCAAGGTGATCGACGAGTCCGGAGCCGGCAAGGAGTGACAGAACGGGCGCAGAGGTATCACACATGACCGATGTGCCGGATATTTCTGATGTGCCGGATATTTCTGATGTAAACGAGAAACAAAACAACTGACAGCTAAACAAGATGTTAGACCGCATAAAAGCCCTTAAGGCCGAAATTTCCCAGCTCTCAGCATCCTCCCCCGAAGAGGTCGAAGCCCTGAGAATCAAATACCTGTCGAAGAAAGGCGCCCTCAACGCCCTGATGGCTGATTTCCGCTCCGTTCCCGCCGACCAGAAGAAGGCCGTCGGCATGGAGCTCAACGCCCTCAAGGAGTTCGCCACTGAGACCATCAACAATCTCCGCGCCGCCTCGGCTGCCGCCGACACTGTCGACGAGTCGCTCGACCTCAGCCGCTCGGCCGCCCCGATTCCTCTGGGCACCCGCCACCCCCTGTCGCTCGTGCGCGACCAGATTGTCGAAATCTTCCGCCGCCTCGGCTTCACCGTTGCCGAAGGTCCCGAAATCGAAGACGACTGGCATGTGTTCTCCTCGCTGAACTTCGCCGCCGACCACCCCGCGCGCGATATGCAGGACACCTTCTTCATCCAGCGCAACCCCGACGTGCTGCTGCGCACCCACACCTCCTCGGTGCAGTCCCGCACCATGGAGCACACCCAGCCCCCGATCCGCATCGTATGCCCCGGCCGTGTATACCGCAACGAGGCCATCTCGGCGCGCGCCCACTGCTTCTTCCACCAGGTCGAAGGTCTCTACGTCGACAAGAATGTCTCCTTCACCGACCTGAAGCAGACACTCCTCTACTTCGCCCGCGAGATGTTCGGCCCCGAGACCAAAATCCGTCTACGCCCCAGCTACTTCCCCTTCACAGAGCCTTCGGCCGAAATGGACATCTCCTGCAACCTCTGCGGCGGCAAGGGATGTGCCTTCTGCAAGCAGACCGGCTGGGTGGAAATCCTCGGCTGCGGCATGGTGGACCCCAACGTGCTCGACGCCTGCGGCATCGACTCGAAAGTCTACAACGGCTACGCCCTCGGCATGGGTGTTGAGCGCATCGCCAACCTCAAATACCGCGTCAACGACCTCCGCCTCTTCTCCGAGAACGACCGCCGCTTCCTCAACGAGTTCACCCCCGCCCACTGATGACCCGCACCGAACGCTACCGCCGGGCCCTCGAATGGTTCGAGCAGGAGATGCCCGAACCCCAGACCGAACTGCGCTACGACTCCCCGTTTCACCTGCTGTTAGCCGTGATTCTCTCGGCGCAATGCACCGACAAGCGGGTGAACATGATTACTCCGCCGCTGTTCGAGGCCTTCCCCACTCCCCAGTCGCTCGCCGATTCCGACGAGCCGACTGTCTTTGAGTATATCCGCTCGGTCTCCTACCCCAACAACAAGACCCGTTCGCTGCTCGGCGCCGCCCGCAAGCTCGTCAGCGACTTCAACGGCGAGGTCCCCGACAATCTCGACGACCTGCTGACCATCCCCGGCGTCGGCCGCAAAACGGCCAATGTGATGCTGGCAGTAGTCTGGAACCGTGCTGCGATGGCTGTCGACACCCACGTTTTCCGTGTGGCCGAACGAATCGGACTCACTACCGGCTCCCGCACCCCCTTCGAGACCGAAAAGGCCCTCACCGCCAACATCCCGGAGGAGAAAATCCCCCGCGCCCACCACTGGCTCATCCTCCACGGCCGCTACATCTGCAAGGCCCGCAAACCCGAATGTGAAAACTGCGGCCTGACCGGATTCTGCCGCTACTACATCACCCTTCAGAAAGAGGCTGAAAAGAAGCCCGCAACTGCCAAGACAACGGCTACTTCAAAGAAAACCGCGGCCGCTTCAAAGAAGCCCGCAACTGCCAAAACTAAAACATCTAAGTAATTGGAATCCACGTTCCTGACTGCAATCGAGGTGATCGGCACCATTGCCTTCGCCATCTCGGGAATCCGTCTGGCCGCCTATCGCCGCTTTGACTGGTTCGGCGCCTACACCGTCGGCCTGGTTACGGCCATCGGGGGCGGCACACTCCGCGACCTCCTGCTCGACATCCCGGTGTTCTGGATGCAGACCTGGCTTTATCTGGCGGTCACCGGCATCTCGCTCGCCGTAGTGATCGTGTTCCGCAAGATGCTGGTCAGCAACGACCGGATGCTGTTCGTGTTCGACACACTCGGACTGGCGCTGTTCGTGGTAATCGGAATCCAGAAAAGCCTCGCCTCGGGCTATCCGATGTGGGTCGGCATCGTAATGGGTGTCATCACCGGCTCCTTCGGCGGCGTCCTGCGCGATATCCTCATCAACGAGCAGCCCCTCTTCTTCCGCAAGGACATCTACGCCACCGCCTGCATCGCCGGCGGTCTTGTATACTGGTTTGCAATCGTTTGCGCCGCCACCCCGGTAATCGCCCAGCTCTCCTGCGCCATCGTAATCATCATCCTGCGCCTCTGTGCCCTCCGGTGGAACTGGCATCTCCCCGTCCTGGCCGCCGACCCCCTTCCCCCGAAGCCCCCAAAGAAAAAGTAACGGAATCAGTCGTCATTAACCGGAAGGGAAATCGACCAATCAGTCGTCATTAACCGGAAGGGGATTGACTTCAACCGGAATCAGTCCTCTCTGCATCCATTTCCCGCGGAGAAGGCGGTAAAGGAAGATTATACCCCTGAAAGTCAGCTCAATGCACATCGCCAGCCAGACGCCGCGAAGCCCCATCGTCGAGGCTAAAATCGCTGCAATCGGCAGTCTGACTATCCAGATGCTCACGAAATTCATCCCCGCCGGAATCAGCGTGTCCCCCACTCCGACCATCGCGCCGTAAGCCACAATCGAGGCGGCATACATCGGCTCGGCCCACGCTTCGATGCGGAGCACCTCGGTCCCGAGGTCCACAATCTCCCTGACCGGCGAAAGCAGCTCCATAAGATAAGGCGCTGTGATATAAAGAATTACCCCCATTATCGTCATCACCGCCATGCCCATTCCGACCGTCACGTGCGCCAGGCGTTTCACCAGGTCAGGCCGCTTGGCGCCGTAGCTCTGACCGACAAGCGTGGTGGCGGCGTCGCCGATACCGAATCCGGGCATGTAGCAGAGGCTCTCGGCGGTCACCGCGAAGGCATTCGCGGCAATTGCAATCGAACCTAACGGCGCCACAATCAGCGTGATGACTATCTGCGCGCCGCTGATCACCGAGTGCTCTATGGCCACCGGCGTCGAAATTTTCACCGCATTGTGCAGAATCGTTCCGCAGGGCCTGAACGAACCCCGCTCCCGGATTCCGAAAATACAGAGCTGGTCCTGACGCCAGCAGAGGTAATACATTACCAGTCCGGAAGTTACAACCTCAGCCAGCACCGTTCCGAGCGCTGCGCCGAGCACCCCTAATCCCGCGCCGGGCATCGTAAGCGTAAGCCCGAAAAGATCAATTTCGCGGGTCGGGAATATCAGGAAAAAGTTGAAAATCACATCGAGCACACACATCAGCACGTTCAGTCCGCCCGGCACTTTCACATTTCCCGAAGCGCGGAGGATGCCGCACCCCAAGTAGTTCATTATCAGCACCGGAAGCGCTAAGACGAACACTAAGAAGTAGAGCCCGGCGTCGTGAACGACTGCCGCGTCGCCCCCGAGCCAGCCCGGGAGATTCGGCGCGATGCTCGCCCCGGTCAGGGCGATGACGCTGCCGATTACCGCACAGGCACCGATGGCCTGCCGGAGTACCTTCCGCGCCCCTTCGTAGTCGCGGGCGCCGATGCGGTGGGCAACCTGCACCGAGAATCCGACCGTAGCCGAGGAACAGAGTCCCCAGAACAGCCATAGGCTGCTGGCCATCAGGCCGATAGAGGCCGAGGCATTGGCGCCCAGACGTCCCACCATGGCAGTGTCGATATACTGCATGATGATGCTTGACAGCTGCGCCATCATCGCCGGCCACGAAAGTTTCGCAGCCAGCTTCAGGCACGCTATCCTATTCAGCGGCAGTCCGTTCTGTATTTCCTTAATTCCGGCCAATGTTGGTAAATTTTTTCAGCCCTTCGACCAGACGGCGAAGGCCTTCAGCGAGGCGGGCGCGGGGGCAGGCGAGGTTAATCCGGAGGAAACCGTCGGCGCCGTACATCTCTCCGGCATTGACCCAGACCTTGGCCTTGGCCAACAGCTCCTCCTCGAGTTTTTCGGAGGGGATACCCAGACTGCTGACATCGAGCCACATAAGATATGTAGCTTCGAGAATGGCCTGAGGAGATCCGGGCAGTTCGCGGTGCAGATATTCCCTCGCAAACCGATAATTTTCAAAAAGATAGGTCCGGAGAGCACCCAGCCAGATGCCTCCGTCGGGCGAATAGGCGGCCTTCAGCGCCTCGACTCCGAACGGATTGACGTCGCAGACCTCGTTGATGTTTATCGCGCGGTCGATTTTCTGGCGCACCTCCATGTCGGGGCAGACGATATTGGCAATCTGCAGGCCGGCGGTGTTGAACGCTTTGGAGGGTGACAGACAGACGATTGCGCTGTCATCCAGCGTTCCGTAGGGGGTATATGAGGTTCCGGGGGCGGTCAGCTCGCAGTGGATTTCGTCGGAAACAACCTGCAGGCTGTTGCGGCGGGCGATTTCGGCCACGCGGCGCAGTTCATCAGGCGTCCATAGCCGTCCCGCGGGGTTATGGGGGTTGCAGAGGAGCAGGATTTTGTTGGATTTGTCGGCGGCAAGCCGCTCGAGGCCCTCGAAATCCATGTCATACGTGAACTCATCCTGAGCCACGGAACGCCTCAACAACTTGTTTTCAACGATTCGGCAACCGTTGTTGCGAATCGACGAGAAGAAGCAGTTATAGACCGGAGTCTGAACAATCACCCCGTCGCCCGGCCGGGTTAACGCCTTGATTATCGCGGATATGGCGGGCACGACGCCCGAGGTATAAATCACCCGGGCGGCGTCGATTTCGTAGTGGTGGCGCAGGCGGAACCACCCGGTCAGCGCGCGGTAATATCCCTCGCCGACAAGCGTGTAGCCGAACACGCCATGCTCCACGCGGCGGCGCAGTGCCTCGACCACACAGGGGGCGGTCCGGAAATCCATATCGGCGACCCACAGGGGTATCACCTCCGGGTCCCCGGCGGAGTCCCATTTATAGGAGCCTGTCCCGCGGCGGTCGGGGGTCCGGTCGAACCATTCGCGGAAATCGTCGTTCAGTCCAGTCTCCATCAGATTTCAGTAACTATCTGGCAATCATTCGGTTCCAGCACGTTCTTGTCGATGATGACCTCACCGATCGAAAGTGCTTTCAGCGAGCCGCTGCGGGGATTCTTCACGCTGACGATGTTGGAGCGGATGTCGGCGGTGAAAACGCTGTCCTCGAAGGCCAGATCACATTCGCCGCCCATCGTGCAATCCTCCATCACGAGGTTCTCGCAGTAGCACAGAGGCTGAGTGCCGTTGATTTTGCAGCGTACCAGATGAAGGTTGCGGGAGTGCCAGCCGAGGAACTCACCGGTCAGCTCGGAATCGTAGACGGTTACATTGTCGGTCTCCCAGAAGGCGTCGCGCGAGTCGATTACCGCGTTGCGGATCACCACGTTACGGCAATACTGGAAGGAGTAGTTGCCCTGCTGGCGATAGTTTGCGATATCGATGTCGGAGCAGTGGAAGAAGATATAGTCGGCCTTGGCCACCTCGACGTCGCGCAGTTTGATGCCGCGGCAGCTCCATAGGGTTTCCTGAGCGTCGGGGATTTTCACACGCTGCAGCGACAGGTTGTCCATCTCGCGAAACATCTTCGGCGCATCCACCTGGCAGTCAGTCATTTCCAGATCTCTGGAATACCACAGCGCGGCGCGGGCTCCGGGCTGGAACTCGCAGTTGGTGCAGCGGAATCGGTCGACGTGCCAGAAGGGGTATTTTCCTTCAAAAACGCAGTTTTTAGCGTCAATATCGGAGCAGCATTTCAGCGCCGACTCCCCGGGGTGGAAGGTGACACCCTCAAGCACAAGTCTGTGTGTTGCGAACAGGGCGCGCTCCCCTCCGAATTCGGCGCCTGCCACCGTTTTCATATCCTCGGGGAACGATACCGGCTTGAAAACTTCATTCTGATTCATGATGATACTACAAAGTAAAAAAGAAAGTAGGATTTCTCTGCAAAATTAGTAAAAAAATTCGTAAATTTGCACCAATGAATTTCAAAAAAAGCAACGATACATCCCGCCAGGGTGAATCCCGCAACATCTACGAACGTGCCGCCACCGACGGCGCGTGGCTCGGCCTGTATTTTGTGGCGATGTTCGCCGGCTCCGTGCTCTCGCTGTCAGTGGCGCTGCTCAACATCCCCGTGATGGCCATGGCCCTGCTGGTGCCCTACATCGCCTACCGGATGCTGCGGCGCACCCACCTCGACTGTCACGGCCTGACCTCCTTCTCGGCGCTATGGATGCAGGGCATCATCACCTTCGGCTGCGGTTCGCTGATTCTCGGCGCGGCGACCTTCGTGTTCATGCGCTGGCTCGACCCAACCTTTCTGGTCGACACGCTGAAGACTGGTATCGAATTCTACCGCAGCGCCCCGGTGGCTTCCGGCAAAGAGATGGCCGACACCTTGCAGCAGGCCCTCGACAACCATCTGATTCCCGCCCCGATCGACGTGGCGCTGATGTGGCTCTGGCTCGGGACCTTCACAGGCTCGATTCTCTGCATGATCGTTGCTGTTATTGTCAGACTCAAACGTGTGCCCCCGGTTAACGGCTCCGCAAATCCCAACGCCAACAATGAGCAAGCAAAATAACGACACATATCCTCTGGACATCTCCGTGGTCGTGCCCCTCTTCAACGAGGACGAATCCCTCCCCGAACTGCAGGAGTGGATTGACCGCGTGATGAAGGAAAACAATTTTTCCTACGAAGTAATCTACGTAAACGACGGTTCCACCGACAACTCCTGGCAGGTGATCGGGGAGCTCGCCGGGAAATACCCCGAGGTCCACGGCATCGCCTTCCGCCGCAACTACGGCAAGTCGCCGGCGCTCAACACCGGTTTCGCCGCCGCAAAGGGGCGCGTGGTCATCACCATGGACGCCGACCTCCAGGATTCCCCCGACGAGATTCCGGAGCTGTACCGCATGATCACCGAAGATGGCTACGACCTCGTAAGCGGATGGAAACAGAAGCGTTACGACCCGCTGTCGAAGACCATCCCCACCAAGCTGTTCAACGCCACAGCCCGCCGGGTCAGCGGCATCCGCAACCTCCACGACTTCAACTGCGGCCTGAAGGCCTACCGCAACAAGGTTGTCAAGCACATCGAGGTGTACGGCGACATGCACCGCTATATCCCCTATCTGGCCAAGAACGCCGGCTTCAAGAAGATCGGCGAAAAGGTCGTGCACCATCAGGCCCGCAAATACGGCCACACCAAGTTCGGCCTCGACCGCTTCGTCAACGGCTACCTTGACCTCGCAACCCTCTGGTTCACAAACAAATTCGGCATCAAGCCGATGCACTTCTTCGGGCTGCTCGGCTCGCTGATGTTCCTCCTCGGCTTCATCGCCGTAATCGCCGTCGGCGCCCACAAGCTCTGGGCCATGCACACCGGCGCCCCCTATATCCTCGTTACCGACTCCCCCTACTTCTACATCTCGCTGGTAATGATGATATTAGGCACACAGCTCTTCCTCACCGGCTTCCTCGGCGAGCTCATTGTCCGCAACTCCCCGCGCCGCAACGAATACGAAATCGAAGACCGCTTCTGATCCCCTCTCCGCCGGTTCCCGCATCCTCCAGTCCCAGCGCTCCGCTTCCCGGTTCGTCAACCCCTCTCCGCCCTTTATTTGTCTCCGGCTCCGAGGTTTACCTCGGCCCCTTAAAAGCCCATTTATTTGAAAACCCAACTCGCTAATACAGAAGCTTTCATGCAGCGCCTCGCCGGGGCGCTGAAATCCCGCCTTGCGGTCCTCGCGGTCCTCTCCGCAGTGCTCCTCGGCGCCCTTGCTTCCTGTAATAACTCCAACTGCACCGACAACCACTCCGCCCTCCCCCTGATGGGCTTCTACGACTTCTCCACCGGGAAGTCCATGCGCCTCGACTCTCTGGACCTCAGCGGCGTCGGAGCTCCCGACGACTCCCTGCTGATCCATGCCGGGCAGGCTATCTCGCAGGTCTACCTCCCCTTCCGCTACCACGCCTCCGAGGTGCAGTTCTGCTTCCATTACGCCTACCCGGGTCAGGGGCTCGACGACCCGGCCCTAAACGACACCATCACCTTCGGCTACACCGCCGAGCCGTATTTCGCCTCAAACGAGTGCGGAGCAATGTACAAATACACCGTCAACACCTGCCGTTTCACCACCCATCTCATTGAAAACGTGGTGATTACCGACTCCGTAATCACAAACATCGAGCGCGAGAGAATCCAGGTTTTCTTCCGCACCCAGGGCCCTGAGGAGGGGGGCGACCTATGATCCGTCGCTGTACCTTGTTCACGCTGTTAGCACTGCTGATTGCGCTGCCCGCTGCTGCCCAGCGCCGCGTCACCCCGGTGAAAACCGCCTCCAAAAACGTCATTGGCAAGAACGAAAACAAACAGGAGCTCGACTCCATCGACACCACCCACCTCATCGAGACCATCAACGACAAAGGGCAGAAGGTGATGCTCGACACCGTCACCGGCAAGGAGGTGAACGACAGCCTCCTGAACCTCCAGACCCACCGCGTTCCCAAGATGATCTACCCGCTGCTCTACAGCGTCTCGGTCGGCGTCGACATCTGGGATCCCGTCATGCGCGCCTTCGGCCAGCACTACGGCCTCATCGGTTTTTCGGCGGAAGTAAACCTCCACAACCGCTACATCCCCGTGTTCGAGGCGGGGCTCGGCTGCGCCGACAACACCCCCGCACAGCAGAATTTCAATTACCACTCCCCTCTCGCCCCCTATTTCCGCATCGGCGCGAACTATAACTTCCTGTACAACTCAAACCCTGATTATCAGTTCGTTGCAGGTGTAAGGCTCGGCTGGTCGAGCTTCAACTACCAGCTCCGCGACGTAGAGCTATCCAACGACTACTGGGGCCAGACCGAAACCGTCGATTTCCCGCGCCAGTCCTCCTCGGCGCTCTACATGAATGTGCTGTTCGGTCTGAAAGTCAAAATCTGGAAAGCAATCTCGATGGGTTGGAACCTACGGTTCCGCTCGATTCTCCATGAGTCGGCCGAGCCGAACGGAAAGCCCTGGTACATACCCGGCTACGGTGCCCGAAAGGGTATCATGACCGGCTCATTCTCAGTCTTCTACACCTTCTCGCTGTCGAAAGAAAAGAAGAAAACCGAACTTCCTCCGGGCTTCGAGGAGATTCCCGCCGACGAGCCGCTTCCGGACGACACCCCCGAAAATCCGGCGCCCGACGCCGACCCCGTTGAAATCCCCATCGACCCCGAGGGGATAACCGTCGCTCCCATCGACACCCCCGACACCCCTCTTCCGGCCAATCCGGAGGTTCCCGCCGAGCCATAAAACCGCTCCCCCTCCCCTACTCATTTCGTTCAACAAAACATACATATATATTATGGAGAAAAAAATTGCAATGTGCAGCGACCACGCCGGTTTCGAGCTGAAAAACATCATTGAAGGCTACCTCGAAGCAATGGGTCGCGAATATCAGGACTTCGGCACACACTCCGCAGAATCCTGCGACTACGCCGACTTCGCCCACCCCGCCGCCTGCGCCATCGAGGCCGGCGAATGTTACCCCGGAATCGCAATCTGCGGCTCCGGCAACGGCATCGGCATGACCCTCAACAAACACCAGGGAATCCGCGCCGCCCTCTGCTGGAACGTGGAATTAGCCCGCCTGGCCCGCCAGCACAACGACGCCAACGTGCTTGTGCTCCCCGCCCGATTCATCGACTCCACCACCGCCCTTGCCATCGTCGACACCTTCCTCTCCACCCCCTTCGAAGGAGGCCGTCACGCCCGCCGCATCGCCAAAATCCCCCTCTCCGCCTCCCCCTGCAAGTAAACCTTCGCCCCGGGCAGAGAGCCCTTCGGCGCCGTCCGATGAATGATTTGTAATCTTCCGATGAATGATGAGTAATCTAAAGTCGCTGACGGCGCCGCAGGTATGCCCCTAAGTTATATGAATTTCCAATGGCCGCTTCCAACAACAAACGCATAGCCAAGAACACAATGTTCCTGTACATCAGGATGATACTTGTAATGTGTGTCACCCTGTATACCAGCAGAATTGTGCTCAATGCGTTAGGCATAGACAATTTTGGTATATACAACGTTGTCGGAGGTGTTGTTGTATTGTTTTCCTTTTTAAAAGGTTCAATAACAACTGCTATTCAGAGATATCTGAATTACGCTTTGGGGCGCAATGAACTTGAATATGAACAGAAAGTATTTTCAACCAGCTGTTACATTTTATTCGCCCTATCATTAATTCTTATTCTTGTATTGGAGACTGTTGGTCTGTGGTTTATAAATACACAACTGACATTACCGGCCGACAGTCTAAGAGATGCAAATATCGTATATCAACTATCCATTCTCACTTTCATACTTGGGATAGTCAGAGTTCCCTATGACTCTCTCATTATGGCACATGAACGAATGGCGTTCTATGCATATACAAGCATCGTTGAAGCCATACTGAAGTTGCTCGTTGCATTCATGCTTCTGCTGTTTTCCTCCGACAAACTCATATTATATGCTGTCCTGATAATGCTTGTAACCATCATCATGAATGGCATTTATATCATCTATTGTAAAAAACATTATTCGATAAAAGCTCTGGGGTTCTACGACAAAAAAACCCGTAAGGAATTGACGAGCTTCTCAAGCTGGAATATATTCGGGAGCATCGCCGACATAGGCTATCAGCAAGGGACAAACATCATTCTGAATATATTCTACGGTGTATCCTTCAATGCTACCATGGGAATTACCATGCAGGTAAAAAAAGCCGTTTTTAGTTTTGTACGAAATATATTGGCGGCAGCCAACCCTCAGATTTTTCAATTACACGCCTCGGGAGAAATAGACCAGTTCCGCTCGCTTGTATTAAATGTATCGAAAGTCGCATTCCTTTTATTTACATTTATAGCCATCCCCCTTATGTTCAATATCGATTATATCTTACAATTGTGGCTATCAAATGTACCGCCGATGGCGGCTTTGTTTTGCGTACTTACCCTCGTCTTTTGCATGATAGATTCTCTTATAGGCCCATTGTGGACTGCCGCGCAGGCTTATGGGTCAATACGGCGATATCAGATATGCTCAAGTGCAATACTCCTGCTGAATCTTCCTCTGACATATCTGGCGTTCCATTACGGTGCTCAACCTTATGCATTACTGGAAATTCAATGTATCGTAGTCATAGTGTCACTGATATACCGTGTATATTTTCTATATGACAAAGGGCTTCTGATTATCAGAGATTACCTGACTCAGGTCATCAAGCCGATAACCGCTGTTATGTGCCTCATCCTGATAAGTTGCTTTTTGATTAACAACCTGATGCCCTACAATGGCTTTGACCGTCTGATAATCAATACTCCCATTTACATCCTTATTACGACATTGTCAATATGGGTTCTCGGGCTATCGAAACGGGAAAAATCATTTTTAATCAACGCGATAAAAAACAGAATAAACATCCTAAAACGATAACATTATGAGAGTCTTATTTATTGGAGGATATAAATCGCCCGGAGGGCCGAATGAGGTAAACCGGAATCTTTTGACACATCTTCCAAAGTCCGTAAAAAGATTAAAATCAAAAGCCCAAAAGATTCAGACTATCGAATCAATTTTGCCGATATTGGCATGTGACGTTGTGGTTTTTTCCGGATTGATGTTTAACGCCGTTCAACTTGGAATTGCCAAAGCCTTAAATAAAAAAATTATATTCATTATGCACGGTTGTCATAAAATTGAAACCGGGCAAACATCTGCGCTTGAAGAATCTATTCTTACAAAAAGCGATCAAATATTATGTGTAAGTAATATTTACGCGGATTTAATTAATGAGATTTATCCGCAGTTTTCAGATAAAATATCAGTATTATATAATGGCGTTAACTGGAAAGAATACGACGAAGTCCGTAATTTAATGCCGGCTCAACGCAGAGACCCCAACAGAATAATTCTATTTGGCGGTGGACGCAAGGCTAAGCGCAACATAAGTGTATGTCAGGCAGTGTCTGAGCTCAACAACGAGAACAAGTTAAATCTACATATCGACATCTACGGATATTTCAGAGATACCGATGATTCACAACGGATTAAAGATATTCCTTGCGTGACCTTTCATCATGTAATACCACACAGTCAGGTCAACGAAGAGTTATACAAATCCAGACTGTTTATTCAGAACTCGGATCTCGAATCTTTCAGTCTGGCATTAACTGATGCTATAGGATTAGGATGTGACGTATTGTTTTCCCGTCATGTTGGAGCCTCTGATATAATCCCGGGGAAAACCGAACAAGATATTATATATGATACCGGGGATATCACCGAGATTAAAAATAAAATCCTTAATGTCCTTGAACATCCGAATAATCAGCGATTACTAAATTCCATCGACAAAAAAGCGACATCACTCGAAACTGCCGCCAAAAATTTAATGGCGTATTGCAGACGTGTATACCGGAAATAACTCAGAGATGAAACATAATATATCGATTCTCAGGAACTGTTATGGGTGCGGAGTTTGTGTTAAAGCATGCCCTGTGGACATCATATCACTGAAGGAAAATGAGGACGGATTCTATTCTCCCCGCATCGACGAGCAGGATAAATGCATCGAATGTGGTTTATGCCTGAAAGTCTGCGCTTTCAATCACGATACGGTATCCGAGACGTCACGCGAGATTGGCACGTCCGAGGAGGTCGGGACACTCCGCGAGGTTGCTTCATACGCCGCATGGAGCAACGACGGGAATGTTCGTCAATGGTGTTCGTCGGGCGGAATCGGTTTTGAAATCGGGCGTCATCTCATCGGGAAAGGCTATCGGGCCATCGGTGTCAGATATAATCCGGCCACACACCGGGCTGAGCATTATATCGCCTCGACAATCGAGGAGTTCATGCCGTCGGCCGGAAGCAAGTATATCCCGAGCACCTTCGAAAAAGCACTGCTTGAGATTGATCTGAAGCAGAAGTATCTTGTAACCGGCACACCATGCCAGATCGACTCATTCCGCAGGCTTATACGCAACAAGCGTGTCGAGGACAATTTTGTGCTTCTCGATTTCTTCTGCCACGGGGTGCCGTCGCTGCTGCTCTGGGACAAATATATCGCCGAAGTTGAACAGAAGATTGGTCCGACGGGGTTTGTCAGCTGGCGTAACAAGCTCACAGGCTGGCATGACTCCTGGTCGATGCAGGCAGACCCACGCGACGGCAGTACAAAAGCAGACCCGCACGGCAGCAATGCAGACCCGCGCGGCGGTTACAATCTATCCTCTCAGGAAAAAGAACACTTATACTCCTCCCGATATACACGGGGGGATCTGTTCTACACCTTCTTCCTCGGGAACTATTGCCTGAATGAATGTTGCTATGACGCATGTAAATACAAGATGACCTCCTCGGCAGCTGACATCAGAATCGGAGATTTGTGGGGAAATGCTTATAAGGACAACGAAAAGGGTGTCAGCGTTGCTTTGGCGTTCACCGAAAAGGGTAAACGGATTCTCTCCGAGCTCAAAGATTCCTGCACGTTGACAGACGAACCTCTGACAGTCAGCATCGAGGGTCAAATGACTCATTGCGCCAAAAAGCCGTCGATCCGGAATAAGGTCATCAGGCAACTGCAATCCGACCGATCGCTCCGCGAAATCAAAGACGGACTTATTTTCAGATACAGGCTGAGATTCCTGCCTGAAAGAATCCTCAACAGAATCAAACGAATTTTAAACCGATGAGCCACAAAGTCGCATTAATGACAATCTTTCAGGTGCCGAACTACGGTTCGGTGCTTCAGACTTTTGCGACCCAAACTATACTCGGGAAGCTGGGATATGACTGTGACATCATAAACTATAATTATCCCAACGGCTGGCATTTCCGAAACGGATTCATTAAAACTCCATTATGGCGAAGAGTTCTGCGACGGTTTTTTAACGCCACTGGGTTACATCGGCAGGAATTATCTAATTCACTGAACACTTTCCGCAGGAAACTTAACCTCACACGTAAGTTCAAAGACCTTGATGCTCTGAAAAACAACGACTGGTCGGAATATTCGGTGATTATCGCGGGAAGCGACCAGTTGTGGAATCCGACATATCTGAAGGGCGACAGTGCCTTCATGTTGTCCTTTGCTCCGGGCATACCAAAAATGTCGATTGCTTCGAGCTTTGCCGTCAGCGAATTACCCCCGGAGTTCATTGAAAAATATCGGAAACATCTTTCCGGTTTTTCCGCTATTTCCGTCCGCGAGAATTCCGGCGTAAGAATCATCAGGGAAACGTTATCCCTGAACGTCGATCCGCGCGTGGTTTTAGACCCTACACTGCTGCTCTCAGCCGACGAGTGGATGGATTCGCTGAAAATCACAAGGGCAAAAAGCCCTGAACGATATATTCTGATGTATCTCCTGTCCTATGCCCTCGACCCATATCCCGCTGCCCTTGAGGCCGCAAAACAGCTGAAGGAGAGATACGGCTGTACGAAAATAATTACATTCTCGAAAAAAAACAGCCCCGAAGTCCGGGAACTAAACGCCGAGAGCAAGCATGGATGCAGTGTGGAAGATTTCTTATATTACATCGCCAATGCCGAAGCTATCGTGACATCTTCGTTTCATGGCACGGCATTCGCCGTAAATTTTGGTATTCCCTTGGTTTCGATTACACCCTCGAACAACGATGGACGCCAGATGACACTACTCAGGGCGCTGGATATCGAAAAATGCAGCATACCCGCCGGTGAGGGGAACCAGGTTTTATCACCGGATTATAATGTTGCCGACGTACATCGCAAGCTCGACAACATCCGCCACAACGACATTGCCTGGATTTCGGATAATCTCAGTCGTCTCCAGTCCGCTGACTTTGCGTAGTAAAATGCCCATTGGCGTAATACCCCCGGGGGTTAGCGGCGGGTGAGGAGGATCATGAAGGTGACTGCGGCGACGCTCAGGAGGATGCCGATGAGGATATTGGGGGTGAGGGCTTCGCCGAAGGCGAGGGTGCCGACGAGGATGGCGGTGATGGGTTCGAAGACGCCGAGGACCGAGGCTTTCGTGGCGCCGATATTGCGGGTGGCGACAGCCAGAGTGGCGGTGGAGATGATGGTGGGGAAGAGCGCCAGTCCCAGGAGCGAGAGCCACGCCACGGGGCCCTGGATGCCCGCGGTCAGGTGGACGCCGGCGACCGATACCCAGGTGATGAACACGATGGATCCGACCACCAGAGTGTAGAAGGTCAGCAATGTGTTGGAGATTCCCTTGATGATTTTGCTGCGGTTGATGATGACGATAAAGAGGGCGTAGACCAGCGCCGACCCGATGGAAAGCAGCACGCCAAGCAGCGAAGTGGTTTGCGGACCATCGCTGTAGGTCATGATCAATACGCCAAGGAATGTCACGCCGATCGACAGCCACACCGGCCACGACGGCACTACCCCTAAGAACACCATGATTATGGCCACCAAAACTGGGTAAAGGAACACCAAGGTTGTGGCCAGTCCCGAGGCGATGTAGTTGTAGGCTTCGAACAGCAGCAGGCTGCTCGAGGTGTAGAGCAATCCCAGCACAAGAAGCACACCGGCCTGCCGGAGCGTGATGCGGAAACTTTCCCTTTTCAGCATCAGGAACAGTCCAAGCATCAGCACTGCGAAGCCGTAGCGGAAAAACAATATCGACCCGATCGCCACGCCCGCTCCGATCAGCGGCATGGCGAACAGCGGATTCAGTCCGTAAGTCACCCCGGTGATAATCCCCGCCGGGTAACCGATAATCGCATTCTTACTAAGTTTTCCCATTGAAAACAGCTTTCATATAAGGCCGCACCTAATGCCCGGCGCGGCCCGACCATAGATGAAATATATATCTAACACCATGCAAATGAGGCTGTTTCCGCTGAGCGGCAACAGCCTCATTTGCTTCGGCGGAGATGAAATTATTCGCCGGGGATGATAGCTTCGGAGGGGCAAACCTCAGCGCAGGTGCCACATTCAATGCAGGTATCGGGATCGATGTGGTAGATTTCACCCTCGGAGATAGCCTCTACGGGGCAGTTGGGCAGACAGGTGCCGCAGGCGACACACTTGTCGGTAATTACGTAAGCCATTGTTAATTAATCGATTAAGTGGTTTATTTATTCCTAAAAGTTTATTTTCGGTTTATCCGGTGGAGAACCGTTCGGCAAAAATAATGCTTTTTTCGGAGAAATCCGCTCAAAAACCGATGTTTTTTTGCCTCACAGCCCCATGCCGACCGCTATACGGAATCAGTCCGGACAAAGACCGCAGATTAACCCGGGTACGTTCCGAAGGCTCACCCGGATAATCTGCTGTTGTAGTTTACGGGATGAAAACTTTGGTGGCGGTGTGGCCGCGGCGTATAATTATGAAGCCATGGGCAGCGTCGCGCGAGGGGAGGCGGCGCCCGTCGATGGTGTAATATTCCTCGGGGAGGTCGCCGGCAGCATCGTCGATGTCGGCGCCAACCGATTCGATGCCGGAGGGATCACCCTTGTAGCCGCTGATTTTCACGTTCTTGAGCTCCCAGGTTCCGGCCTCGGAGGTTGTGGATGTGTAGCGGAAGCCGACTTTAACCTTCTTCCCGCAGAAAGCCGACAGGTCCACGGGACCTCCGCTGACAAAGTCCCAGTTCACACCGAGCGGCCACTGACGCACGGTCAGCACCTCAGTGTTGTCGGAACCAACGGCCTGCGCTACCACCGAAAGGGTCGAGGAGGGAACCTCCACGAACTTTGCGGCATGCTCGAAGTCCATCACCGCGGCAGCGTAGCCGGTGAGGTCCTGCTCCGGAAGCCAGAGAGTCACGTCGGTGTCGTACCTCGTCAGGTTATCCGACGAACCCTTCGAACCGGATGCCTTCCATCCGTAGGATTCGTTGTTGTACCATACGGTCACTGCCGACGATGAACCGGGAGCGGCGGTTGTGGTGCAGCCGGCCTTGTCGCCGAGGAAGCTGTTCTCGAAAATCACGGCGTAATCCGCGGCGTCGCGGCCTATCATTCTGCCGCCGTAGAAACTCTGGCTCTTGACTGAGGTCAGCGGGTGGAAAGCCACATCGACAGAGTCGCCCCAGATATATTCGTCGAGGTTCACGAAATCCACGAAGGGGTTGCGGTTACCCTGCATCTGCTCCACGCTGTTGTTGCGGACGGTCTCGATTTCATCCACGGGGTCGCCGTCGGCCCACTGCAGATAAAGGTTGTAGGCCCAGGGCTGAAGCGTAGGATAGGCGCCGTCCTGAAGGATGCGTGTGGCCTGGGCGCCGGTCCAGGAGAAGTCCTGATAGGCCGTGGCCATGTACATATATCCACGGGCGAAGTCCCCCTTCCAGTTGTCGGCGGGTTCCCAGTATTTGTTCTGGCTGCCGGATTCCCCCGAGCGCCAGCCGATTTTGGTGACATCGTTGGAGGTCGACACGTTGTCGACATTCCCCATCGGGAAGTTCGACTTCGAGCTGTTGATCGACGACTCGCAGGGCATCAGGTTGAAGAGGTCCTTGTAAGCATTGTTCTCGGCGCCCCCCCACCAGCTTTTCGGGAAGGAGTGTTCGATGTTCATGCCTGAGACAGCATAGCTGCGGTCACCGAAGTAGAATGTCCGGGCTGAGTAGCGGTCGCGTACGCTGTTGTCCTCGAGGCGGTCGGTGACGTAGAAGCCCCACCAGGTTCCGATTTTGATGGAACTGGCGGTGGAACCGGTGCCGCCGTATGAGAGCATCTTCACGTTGGTGGTCATCAGCTCGTGGACCGCGGTCTTGAGTTCGGCACCCTTGAGGCCGTCGAGCGGAGCGTACCAGTCCAGGGGGATTTCAGCCGAAGCGATTGAGCCACAGCCAAATGCAATGGCAGCGGCAAACAGATGCCCAAAGTTATTCTTCATGGTAAAATTACTATAAGATGGGATGTCAATAAACCCGACAACGGGCACCCCCTCTGCATGAGGGAGTGTCCGCCGTTGTTGGGAAGTAAGTTTGTATCAGTCTTCGTACTTCTTGACGATGACGGTGGCGTTATGGCCGCCGAAACCGAAGGCGTTCGACAGAGCGGCACGCACGGGACGCTCCTGAGCCTTGTTGAAGGTGTAGTTGATCGAGTAATCGATTTCCTCGTCCTCGTCGCCCTCCTCGTGGTTGATTGTGGGAGGCACGATGTCGTTCTTGCAAGCCAGAATCGAGAACATGGCCTCGAGAGCGCCGGTGGCGCCGAGCAGGTGGCCGGTCATCGACTTGGTGGAGGAGACGTTCAGCTTGTGAACCTGATCGCCGAACACCTTCACGATAGCCTTCATCTCGGAGATGTCACCCACAGGGGTGGAGGTGCCGTGAACGTTGATGTAATCGATATCTTCGGGCTTCATGCCGGCGTCTTCGAGCGCACCTTCCATCGACAGGATGGCGCCCAGACCGTCGGGATGAGTTGCGGTCAGGTGATATGCGTCGGCCGACATGCCGCCGCCGGCTACCTCGGCGTAGATCTTGGCGCCACGGGCCTTGGCGTGCTCGAGTTCCTCGAGGACGAGGACTGCGGAGCCTTCGCCCATCACGAAACCGTCGCGGCTCTTCGAGAAGGGACGGGATGCGGTCTCGGGGGAATCGTTGCGGGTCGACAGGGCGTGCATGGAGTTGAAGCCGCCCACGCCGGCGGGATAGATGGCTGCTTCGGCACCGCCGGTGATCATGGCGTCGGCCTTACCCAGACGGATAAGGTTGAAGGCGTCGATGATGGCGTTGTTCGAGGATGCGCAGGCCGAAACCACACCGTAGTTGGGACCGTGTACGCCATACTCCATCGAGATGTGGCCCGACGCGATGTCGGCGATCATCTTGGGGATGAAGAAGGGGTTATATTTGGGACCCTTTTCGGCGTTCATGGCGTAATAGCCAGCCTCCTCCTCGAAGGTGTGGAGGCCACCGATACCGGCTGCAACGATTACACCTACGCGGTTCTTGTTGAGGTTCTCGTCCTTGTCGAGGCCGGAATCTTCCATGGCCTGACGGGCGGCAACAAGAGCATACTGGGCGTAGAGGTCGAGCTGGCGGAGCTTCTTGCGGTCGATGAACTCGGCGCCGTTGAAATTCTTCACCTCGCAGGCAAACTGCGTTTTGAAGAGCGAAGCGTCGAAGTGGGTAATGGGTCCGGCGCCGGAGACGCCTTTGATGGCGTTCTGCCAGGTGGTCTCGACGTCATTGCCGAGGGGAGTGATGGCTCCCATGCCGGTAACTACTACTCTTTTAAGTTCCATGTAGAGAAATTTGCTTAAAAACGCAATGCGCCCTCAGGCGCATTGTATTTGGTTTAAGAATCGGTCGGAGCCGTCGGAGCGGCCCGGTCCGTTCCCAAAGGAAAAGCGGAGGGAGATTACAGAGGGGATGCTGCTGATAGCGTAAGCTGTCAGAATTACTGCTTAGCGTCCTCGATGTACTTGATAGCGTCACCTACGGTAGCGATGGTCTCAGCCTTGTCGTCGGGGATGGTGATGCCGAATTCCTTTTCGAACTCCATGATGAGTTCAACGGTGTCGAGGCTGTCTGCGCCAAGATCAGTGGTGAAAGCGGCGGTTTCGGTTACCTGATTTTCGTCCACGCCGAGCTTGTCGACGATGATAGCTTTTACGCGATCTGCGATTTCTGACATAATTCAGTAGTGTTTAATTTTGGAATATTCGGTTGTGGGGGAAACGATTAATAAGCAATGTTCTAAAGCAGAAATTGCACACGTGGGGGTTTCCGGGTGCAAAATTACAAAAAAGACGGAAATTTACCTAATATCCGATTGAAAAAATTCCTTAACAGGGCTTTTTTTCGCAGAAAAAGGGGATTTTTAGTTACAAAGAAGTTACAAATCAAGCCCTTCCAGGATTTTCGCCGAAAATCCCGCAGTAACCCCCCGCCGAATTTATGCGTGTTCCCGCCTTTCGGGTGCCGAAGGTTCCCGCTTTGTTATTGCCGGCCTCGGTTCCTGCTTTTTTGCTACTGTTTAGCCGGCTTGCCGGGGCGGCGGGCGGCGGTTTTCCGCAAAAAAAATTTAAAATTTGGTAAATCACATCAATCCGCAAGGTTTTACCCCGGGAAATTTGTAAATTTGTTGGCTGAATCAAAAAGTCAATGGCAACAGCCCTCCTGATTATCGGAGCCCTTCTGCTCAGCGGCGCCCTCGTGGCAGCCTTCCGCAACCTGACGGCTGCGGCGGCTCTCGCCTATGCCGGAGTCTGGTCGATGCGCACCTCGGGTTACGCTCCCGTCAGCGGCTCGCTGCTGATTTTCTGGGCCATCGCCGTGGTGCTCGTGACCTCCATCACCCTCACCCGCGGTTCCGACTTCCTGATGCCCGCCCGCGCCCGCTACTTCATAGTCGGAGGCGCTCTGGCCGGAATGGCTGCCGGACTCCTCTACTACCAGGCCGGCATCATCCTCGGCTCGGCA
>CABUTS010000035.1 GCA_902494515.1 uncultured Muribaculaceae bacterium
ATGAACGGGCAGTTACCCTCGAGGTGTCCCGGAGAGTCAACGGTGAGATGCTCGGGGTCAGTGTACATGCTCTTCACCTTCTTGGCTACCTCCTTCGGGGTGTCGCTCAGGTAGATGCAGTTGCCGAGCGACTTGCTCATCTTGGCCTTGCCGTCGGTACCCGGAAGTCGCATGCACACAGCGTTTTCCGGCAGCAGAATCTCGGGGGTCACAAGCACCGGAGCGTAGGTGTTGTTGAAACGGTTCACAATCTCGCGGGTCAGCTCGATCATAGGCTCCTGGTCCTCGCCGACAGGCACCGTGGTGGCCTTGAAGGCGGTGATGTCGGCAGCCTGGCTGACGGGGTAGCTGAAGAAGCCCATCGGAATCGAGGTGGACTCGAAGTTGCGCATCTTGATTTCGGTCTTCACCGTCGGGTTGCGCTGCACACGGGCCACGCTCACCAGGTTCATGTAGTAGAACATCAGTTCGGTGAGCTCCGGCACCATCGTCTGGATGAACAGCGTGGACTTCGTCGGGTCAAGACCGGCCGAAAGGTAGTCCAGCGCCACCTCGATGATGTTCTGGCGCACCTTTTCGGGGTTGTCGAAGTTATCGGTGAGCGCCTGACCGTCGGCAATCATGATGAAAATCTTCTCGAACTCGCCGGAGTTCTGAAGCTCCACGCGGCGGCGCAGCGAGCCTACATAGTGGCCCAGATGAAGGCGGCCGGTGGGACGGTCGCCCGTAAGTATCACTTTTCCCATATTATATTGTGGAGAGGATATTGTTCGTTATTGTGGGGGAGAATATAATTTTAGAGTTAAAAAACGCAAAGAAAGCCGTCGCCGGCCTTAAGCGGGAACAAAGTTAGCGTTTTTTTTGCAAAAAACATAGATAAGGTCTAAAGAAAATTTCGTAAATTTGCCGTCGGAAAGCTGCGCCCCCTCTCCGAGTCCCTCCGCCGCGCTTTCCGACATACATCCGAATCAACCTGAACGCACATATAGAATCCTTTAATATAGTTATCAAAACATGGTAAGCTACAAAGATTTAGGTCTGGTGAACACCCGCGAGATGTTCGCAAAGGCCATCAAGGGCGGCTATGCAATCCCCGCCTTCAACTTCAACAATATGGAGCAGCTCCAGGCCATCATCAAGGCCGCTGCCGAGGAGAAATCCCCCGTTATCCTCCAGGTTTCCAAGGGCGCACGTAACTACGCCAACGCTACCCTGCTCCGCTACATGGCTCAGGGCGCCGTTGCTTACGCCAAGGAACTCGGCTGGGAACATCCCCAGATCGTCCTCCACCTCGACCACGGCGACAGCTTCGAGCTCTGCAAGGACTGCATCGACAACGGTTTCTCCTCCGTGATGATCGACGGCAGCCACCTCCCCTACGAGGAGAACGTGGCCCTCACCAAGAAAGTCGTTGACTACGCTCACCAGTTCGACGTAACCGTCGAAGGCGAACTCGGCGTGCTCGCCGGCGTTGAAGACGAAGTTTCTTCCGACCACCACACCTACACCGATCCCGAAGAGGTTATCGACTTCGCTACCCGCACCGGCTGCGACTCCCTCGCTATCTCCATCGGTACCTCCCACGGCGCTTACAAGTTCACTCCCGCCCAGTGCACCCGCAACGCCGAAGGCCGTCTCGTTCCTCCCCCCCTGGCATTTGACGTCCTCGACGCCGTTATGGAGAAACTCCCCGGCTTCCCCATCGTGCTCCACGGCTCCAGCTCCGTTCCCCAGGAATACGTTGACATCATCAACGCCAACGGCGGCAAGCTCCCCGATGCCATCGGTATCCCCGAAGAGCAGCTCCGCAAGGCTGCCAAGAGCGCTGTCTGCAAGATCAACATCGACTCCGACTCCCGTCTGGCCATGACCGCTGCTGTCCGCAAGGTCTTCAACGAGAAGCCCGGTGAATTCGACCCCCGCAAGTACCTCGGCCCGGCCCGCGACGAAATGGAGAAGCTCTACAAGCACAAAATCGTCAACGTCCTCGGTTCCAACGGCAAAGCCGAATAATCCAGAACAATTAGTAATTACTATTAGCTGACCGCAAAAAAAGAGGTTGCGCCCCCGGCGCAGCCTCTTTTTTTGTAGCTCGGGCGCTAACTTAGCTAAATTAGCTATAATAGCTAAAATAGCTAAGATAGCTAAGATAGCTAAAATAGCTAAGGTGGCTAAGATAGCTAAAATAGCTAAGTTAGCTAAGGCCGGTTCAGCCGATCCCGAATAAGTTTGAGGTTGAAGCGGGGCTGGCCGGCTTTGCGGATTATGGCGCCCTGCGCCTCGGCCGACAGCGGCCCGGCGGGGTGCCGCAAGCTCTCCGGGACCGAGTCCAGCGTAGCCACCTCCGGCTCGGCCAGCGCCGGGAAGCCGAGCAAAACTATCATCCGCATATCTGCGCCCGGGGTTCCTGCAATCGAGCCGGAACCGGGGTTAGAGCCGGACCCGGGGTTGGGGTCAGAGCCGGGATTGGGGTTGGAGTTGGAGCCGGGGGCGGGTCCCTGGATAGCAACCGAGGCGGTGGAGATCCGCCGCGAAATCACATCCCCGGTGTCGGGGTAATCCGGGGAAGTCCCCTCCAATAAATCAATGAATCCACCCTTCACCGGGAGCAGAAACGACCGCGACAGCACCTCGGTGAAATCCTCCGGCGCCAACAGTCCCGCGGGCGCCCAGGGGCGGTCGACCCGCAGCAGCGAATCAATCTGATGCAGCTCCGACCGGTGCCGCGACATCCCCAACCGCTTCTTCTTTCCCCCTGAATAAGAATAGTTTGTGCGCGTGGCCAGCGAATCAAGCGGGAATTCCACTACCTGCCGGTCGTTGACCTCGAAGTAAGCGCCGCGCCCCTCGGCGTCAATCGCCCCGAAGTTCGCCTGAACACCCCGCTTCCCGGGGTAATTCACAAGCAGCCGCCGGAAGTCGGCCAACGTCCGGCACTCCCGCAGCGCCTGGGTCATGATAATCCCCTCACGGTCCTGCCAGTCGGCCGCCGGTGCCGCGATATTGTAGGTCGCCGTGTTCATAACCGCGAATCCGGCCTCGTTGAACCCGATCCACGCCTCGCGAAGCAGCGAATCTCCGGCATTGAACAGCGCCACATACCCCATCGTGGAGTCGGTCGGCGCCACGCGCGCCACGAAGTTGTCGAGATGCCCCGTGTCGCGGTGCTTCCATAGAATCCAGCGGCCATCCACAGCCCGTTCGGCCGAGACAATCGCCGAGGTGCAGCCCATGACCTTGCCGGGAATCGCGGCGGCGACCATCACAAATGTCGCCACACATATATAATATGTCAGTTTCTTTATATCCATAATTTACCGTTCATCACTTTTAGCGCTCAAAATTACGAAATTTCCGCGGAAAATTCTTAACTTTGAAGCCGACAAGTCATCTTTCCCCGACAATAAACCAACAATCCCGACGATAAACCAACAACCGCGGTAAAACCGCAGACCCCGACAATAAACCAAAGACTATGATAAAGAAACTCATGACGGGAGCCGCCCTGATGGCAGCATGCTGCTCGGCCCTCCCCGCCACAGCCGAATCCGTCACTCCCCTATGGCTCAGGGATGTGAAAATCTCCCCCAACGGCGACCTCATCGCCTTCACCTACCAGGGCGACATCTGGACTGTCCCCGTCGCCGGCGGCGAAGCCCGCCGTCTGACCGCCATGGACAGCTACGAAGCCTCCCCCCTCTGGAGCCCCGACGGCAAGAAAATCGCCTTCACCTCCGACCGCAACGGCAACCTCGACGTCTTCCTGATGGACGCCGAGGGGGGTCCCGCCAAGCGTCTGACCTTCAACTCCGCCGCCGAGATTCCCCAGGGTTTCTCGCCCGACGGCAAGGAGGTCTACTACTCCGCCGCCATCCAGGCCCCGACAGCCTCGGCAATGTACCCCTCGGGCCGCATGACCCAGCTCTACACCGTCGACCTCGCCTCCGGCAAGTCCAAGCAGGTGCTCGGCACCCCCGCAATCGAACTTTCCTTCTCACCCGACGGCAAGCAGATGCTCTACACCGACGTCAAGGGCTTCGAGGATGAATGGCGCAAGCACCACACCTCCTCCGTAACCCGCGACATCTGGCTCTACGACACCGCAACCGGCAAGCACACCAACCTCACCGACCGCCCGGGCGAGGACCGCAACGCCACCCTCGACGCAGCAACCTCCACCGTCTATCTCCTCTCGGAGCGCGACGGCGGCACCTTCAATGTCTACGCCTTCCCCCTCTCCGACCCCTCGCAGGCCCGCCGGCTCACCGACTTCAAGACCCACCCCGTGCGCTTCCTCTCCCGCGCCAACAACGGCACCCTCGCCTTCACCTACGACGGTGAAATCTACACCATGCCGGGTAAGGCCGCCCGCTCCGCCGCCAAACCCCAGAAGGTGAACATCACCCTCCGCACCGACGACGCCCACCGCCCCGCGCGCATGAGCGTCCGCCCCTCCGGCTCCGTGGTTTCCCCCGACGGAAAGATGATCGCCTTCCTCCACCGCGGCGACGTCTTCGTAACCTCCGTGGAATACCCCACCACCCGCCAGATCACCAACACCCCGCAGGCCGAGCGCCACATCTCCTGGGGCGACGACAACCGCACCCTCTACTACACCTCCGAGCGCTCCGGCCGCAAGAACATCTACAAGGCCACAATCGCCCGCGACGATGACCCCGACTTCCCCAACGCCGTGGAATTCAAGGAGGAGCCCCTCTTCAAGGACTCTAAGAATGAATATTCCCACCCCACAGTCTCCCCCGACGGCAAGCAGATGGTATTCGTAAAGAACCGCAACGAGCTCTGGGTCCGCGACCTCAAGAAGGGCTCCGACCGCCAGCTCACCCACGGAGAGACCTATCCTCACCGCGACGACGGAATGTCCGTGCAGTGGTCCCCCGACTCCAAGTGGCTCACCATGGAGATGATCCCCTCCATGCACGACCCCTACGCCGACATCGCCCTGGTTGAGGTAGCCACCGGCAAGATCACCGACCTCACCCGCTCGGGCTACACCGAAGCATCTCCCCGCTTCGTTCTCGACGGTCAGGCAATCATCTATTTCACAGACAAATACGGTTTCCGCGCCCAGGCTTCCTGGGGTTCGCAGGACGACATCATGATCGTGTTCCTCAACCGCGAGGCCCGCGACCGCTTCAACCTCTCCGAGGAGGACCTCGCCCTGCTGAAAGATGCCGAAAAGAAGGCCAAGAAGGATGAACCCGCCGCCAAGGATGACAAGAAAAAGAAAGACGCCGACAAGAAGGACGCCGACAAGAAGAAGGATGACAAGGGTCCCAAGCCCACCCTTGTCGAGCTCGACGGCATCGAAGACCGCGTGGTCCGTCTGACCCCCTACAGCTCCTCGATGTGCGACGCCATCATCTCGGCTGACGGCGAGACCCTCTACTATCTCTCCGAAGTCGAGGATGGTTTCGACCTCTGGAAGATGGACCTCCGCAAACGCGAGCCCTCCATCGCCTCGAAGATGGGCACCGGCTACGCCTCGTTCCAGACCGACAAGTCCGGCAAGGATATCTTCATCCTCGGCCGCGACCTCAAGAAACTCTCCGCCGGCGACAAGCTGAAAGCAATCAAAGTTTCCGGCACTCATGACATCGACCTCGCCGCCGAACGCGAGGCGATGTTCGACTACGTCGCCGTCGAGGAGGCCGAGCGCTTCTACGACAAGGGTATGCACGGCGTCGACTGGCCCCTGATGACCAAGGCCTACCGCCGCTTCCTCCCCCATATCAACAACAACTACGACTTCGCCGAACTCCTCTCCGAACTCCTCGGCGAGCTGAACGTCAGCCACACCGGCGGCCGCTACTACGCCTCCTCGGGGAGCAGCGCCGACCGCACCGCCTCGCTGGGTCTGCTCTACGATATGTCCTGGACCGGTGACGGCCTGAAGGTCGACGAAGTGATTGCCAACGGTCCCTTCGACAAGGCCGCCTCGAAGATCGGCAAGGGGGCCGTGGTGACCGCTGTAAACGGCCGCAAGATCGAAGCCGGCGCCGACCTCGGCGACATCTTCAACAACCTCGCCGGCAAAAAGACCCTCGTGGCCTTCACCACCCCCGACGGCGCTGAGGTAAGCGAGGTAATCATCCCCTGCTCCTCCGGCCGCATCAGCGACCTGATGTACCGTCGCTGGATCAAGAACCGCGCCGCCGACGTCGAGCGCTGGAGCAACGGCCGATTAGGCTACGTCCACATCGACGCCATGAACGACGAATCCTACCGCCCGATGTACGCCGACCTCCTCGGCAAGTACAACAACTGCGACGGTGTCGTAATCGACATCCGCTGGAACGGCGGCGGCCGCATGCACGAGGATATCGAGCAGCTCTTCACCGGCGAGAAGTACCTCACTCAGGTAATCCGCGGCAACGAAACCTGCGATATGCCCTCGCGCCGCTGGAACAAGCCCTCGATCATGGTTGTTGCCGAACCCTGCTACTCCAACGCCCACGGCACACCCTGGGTATATCAGCATCAGAAGATCGGTCAGGTTGTCGGCATGCCCGTCCCCGGCACCATGACCTCCGTAAACTGGGTGACCCTCCAGGATCCCGACCTCGTGTTCGGCATCCCCGTAATCGGCTACCGCACCGCCGAGGGGAACTACCTCGAAAACACCCAGTTAGAGCCTGACATCAAGGTCGCCAACGCCCCCGAGACCATCGTCACCGGCGAGGACACCCAGCTCCACGAAGCCGTCAAAGCCCTCCTCCGCACCATCGACCAGCAGAAGAAATAACACCCTAAAAAAATCATAGATTGCTCGGTGAAATTTTCCTTTTTTTCCGGAAAATCACACCGGGCAATATTTTTTTCAGCAAAAAGTTGCGAATTTCAAAAATTAACTATACATTTGCATCTCAGAAAGTGGGCGAACCACACATTTCGCTACTTCGATGGTTGCAATTTAAGCTATTTCGCTCTAAATAAACCAGATAAAGCAAGTATTTCTGTAATTTCCGATTAAAATTCATTATTCATCAACATAACAAAAATAAGGATATGAAGAAATTCTACTCATTAGCCCTTATCGCAGCAGCCTGCACCCTGAGCGTTTCCGCAAAGGACCTCAAGGCCGTCCCCGCTTTTGCAAAAGCAACTCCCGTCACCAACATTACCGAAGCCAAGGCTGAAATGAGCCTCAGCGCTCTCGCTGCCGGCAAGACCGTAGCCGTAAGCAACCGCGCAGAAAGCAATCTCGATGGTTACCAGTTAATCTGCACCGGCTATTTACCCGGCCAGACCCAGAACTACGATTTCGAAGATCCCTGTTCCTTCTCTGCCGCTGCCGAAGCCGACACATACGTAATCAACGGCTTTTACAGCTCGCTATTTGGCCAGTCAAATCCCATGACTGTCAATCTGACTCAGGAGGTTATCTCCGGAACAACTTATGAAGTTCTCTCTTTCCCCGCCGGTCAGGCTCTTGCCACAGAGGAGGGAGTTGACTATGTACTCTGCGCTATCGGTCGGAATACCTCCACCGGTAAATATTCCTACGATCCCAATGGCACAATCGACTTCGCAAAACTTTATGACGAAGAAGCAGGATTATACTTCTGGATTCCTCTGTTCAGCTTCGGCGATGCTTACGAAAGCGGCATCGGCTTTGTAGATCTCGCCACCACATCTTTCTATCCCGTTTTGGAGCCCCAGTTCGTTGAACCCAACTGCACCATCACAGCTACCTGCATGACCTATACAAGCCAGAACGGTCAGACCGTCGTAGACGAAACCTATCCCGTGAACTCCTGCGGCATGGCCGGCACCTTCAAGCGTCTCGGCAAGAACTACCTTCAGATCCCCGGTCTCCCCTACTCCACATTCTGGATTGGTGACTACATCAATCTCGAAGTAGCCCTCGATGGTTCCGCAGTATCAACCGGCGCTATCTGTGCTTCCTTCTACACCGACGCAAGCCACACCGATACCTTTGACGCATACTACTGGACTCCCGCCGAAGGCAACGACGTATTGCCCGTTACCCTCAACGCTACCGTTTCGGAGAATACAGAGACCAACAAGACCACCGTTACCTTCGATTTCGACACCATCTACCTCGGCGCTCCCGCCGATGAAGATCCTACCAAGTGCGGCTGGATGGGTATCGAATGGGCTAACCCCGTATACGAAATCAACGGCGTATTCGGTCTCACCGCAGGTGTTGAGAAAGTTGAAGCTGACGCTGAATTCGACGAGAACGCTCCCGTTGAATACTTCAACCTCCAGGGCCAGCGCATCGCCAACCCCGAAGCCGGCCAGCTCGTAATCAAGAAGCAGGGCGCCAAGGCTGCTAAGGTTGTCATCCGCTAATCTTCCCCCGAAGCTAAGTAAATAGCCCGTTATACTGCACCCGGAGCTTGCAAAGCCCCGGGTGCTTTTTTTGTATTGCCTTTTGTGTGGTGCCTTTTGTGTGGAGCTTTTTGTGTGTTTAAATTTTGTAAAACGCTTGCTCCTTTCGCGGCTTTTAGCTAAATTTGCACCTGCCCGATTTAACTAACCTGAATATCAATGGCTGACGTTGTTACTGCCGACTCAATCCGGCGCGCCATCAACCGCGGTGAAGCCGCCCCCGTCTACCTCCTGCACGGCGACGAGGGGTTCTACACCGACCAGATTGCCTCCGAGATTGAAAAGCTCGTGGCGCCCGACGACCGCGACTTCGACCTGACGCTGCTCTACGCTCCCGAAACGGACCCCGCAGCGGTCATCGAGGCGGCGCGCCGCTACCCCTTCACAGCTCAGCGTCAGGTGGTTATCGTCCGCGAAATTCAGGCCGGAAAGGCCCCGAGCTACACCGCAACCTCCTATCTCAACGCCCTGGCTCCCTATGTCCGCCAGCCCTCCCCTACCACGGTGCTCTGCCTCTGTGTCCGCGGCGCCCAGGCCAAAGGCGCCGAGTTCATGAAGGCCATCAAGGAGGGTCACGGGGTGGTTTTCGAGTCGAAGAAGCTCAACGAGCGCACCATCGGCCCGACCGTCGCCAACTTCATTGCCGGGAAGGGTCTCTCGGTCGACCCCAAGGCTCTGGCGATGCTCACCGACTTCGTCGGCACCGACCTCTCGCGCCTCTACAACGAGGTCGACAAGCTGACCGTAACTCTCGGCCCCGGTGCCATGGTAACCCCCGAGGCCGTGGAGCGAAACATCGGCATTTCAAAGGATTACAACAACTTCGAGTTCGTGTCGGCTCTCGCCGCCCGCGACTCCGGGAAGGTGTTCAAAATCCTCGACCGCTTCGCTTCCGACCCGAAGAACAACCCGCCGCAGGTGCTGATAACCAACATCTTCAGCCTCTTCTCCAATCTGTTGGTGGCGCAGTACGCCCGCGACAAATCGGAGCGCGGACTGATGCAGGAGCTCGGGTTCCGCTGGCCCGGCCAGCTCACCGACATCCGCAAGGTTATGCAGTGGTGCGGTCCCTGGCAGGCCATCGAAATCATCTCGCTGATCCGCGAATTCGACTGCAACTCAAAGGGAAACGGCTCGCGCCAGGACGCTTTCGACCTGATGCACGACCTCTGTTTCCATATCCTCAACCCCATCGGCGCCGCCGGCGTCAGGTGGTAACCCGCCTGCACTCCGGTCTGAACCCGGAGGTCGCATGTTTAATAAACACCTGAAAATGAAAAGATTAACCTCCATATTATTCCTGACGTTCGCGCTGCTCGGCGTGGCTGACATCGCTGCGCAAGATGCCGAAGCCCCGGAGGCAGCGCCCGCTGTCTCAGTGGAGGCCGCCCGGCAGGCCGCCGAAGACGGCAGCCTCGCCACCGCCATCGATATCCTGCAGAACGTCATCTCAGCTGACCCAAAGAACAGCGACGCCCAGCTGCTCCTGGCCGAATACCTCTGGAACTCCGGCCGCGATAGCGAGGCCAAAGGGGCCTACGAACTCCTCCGCAGCAAGGGTGACCGCCGCGCAATCCTCGCCCTGAGCAACATAGCCCTGAGCCAATACCGGCTCGACGATGCCCGCTCGCTCCTCGAAGCATACCGCAAGACCCTCACCAAGGGGCGCAAGAAGCTCGCCGAAGATGAGTCCGGCGACCTCGAGGAGATGATCGACCGCGCCGACGAGCTCCTCTCGCGCGTCCAGAACATCGAGGTGATCGATTCCGTGGATGTCGACGCCGACCGGTTCTTCGCCGCATATCCCCTCAGCCCCGCCGCAGGCCGTCTCGCCGGTCCGGAAGCGATCCCCGAAGGGTTTCCGGCCGACGACCAGACGGTTGCGCACATCCCCGAGAGCGGCTCGCGCATGGTATGGTCCGCTCCCGACGCAGACGGGAACTTCCGTCTCTTCGGCTCCAACCGTCTGCTTGGCGGCGAATGGGAAGCCCCCACGGAACTCGGCGCTGAGCTCGGCGACGGCGGCGATGCCCAGTATCCCTTCCTGATGCCCGACGGCATAACCCTCTACTACGCCAACGACGGCGCCAACTCCATCGGCGGCTTCGATATTTTCCAGACCCGCCAGGGGGAAAACGGCTTCCTGCAGCCCACGAACCTCGGGCTACCCTTCAACAGCACCGCCAACGACTATCTGCTTGTAATCGACGAGTTTACGGGTGCCGGATGGTTCGCCACCGACCGTAACCGTCATCCCGGCAAGGTAACCATCTACACCTTCATCCCCCAGAACCTGCGCGTGAACGTCGACCCCGACGACCCGCAGCTCGCCGCCTTGGCCGCCCTCTCGGACATCTCCCTGACCCGCAAGCCCGGTAAGGACTACTCCGCTGTGTTCCGGGCTATTGAGGAGGGAAAGGCGATGGACAACACCCCCGTCAAGGCTCCGGATTTCCTCCTGAGCTTCCCCGACGGTCGCGTTTACACTAATCTCGCCGACTTCAGCAACCCCGACGCCCGCGACGCCATGAAAACCTATCTCGCCAAAGAGAAGAAATACCGCCAGATTCTGGCCGACCTGCAGGAGCTCCGCCTGAAATACGCCTCCGGCGACACCGGCGTCTCCTCCGTAATCCTCGAGGTTGAATCGAAACTCCCCGCCGCCCGCGCCGAGCTGCGCTCCCTACGCAACAACGCTCTCAGCCTCGAATCCCGCTAAACCATTCACCATTTTGCTATGCTCACCCTCCTGATCTGTCTGGCGATACTGATTGCCGGCTACTTCATCTACGGGGCAATCGCCGAGCGAATCTTCGGCGTTGATCCCGCGCGCCAGACCCCGGCCGTAACAATGGCCGACGGCGTCGACTATGTAGCCATGCCAACCTGGAAAGTCTTCCTCATCCAGTTCCTGAACATCGCCGGGATGGGTCCGATTTTCGGCGCCATCATGGGCATAATGTTCGGTCCGGCAGCCTTCATCTGGATTGTGGCCGGGACAATCTTCGCCGGCGCCGTCCACGACTTCATCGCCGCCATGATTTCCCTGCGCCAGGGGGGCCGGTCGCTCCCCGAGATGGTCGGCGGCGAACTCGGTCAGGGCATCAAGCAGGTAATGCGCATGTTCACCCTGGCGCTGTTAGTGCTCATCGGCGCCGTTTTCGTCATCACACCCTCGCAGGTCATAGCGCAGCTCACCCCCGAATGGCTCGACATCCGCATCATCGGCGCCGCCATCTTCATCTACTACATCATGGCCACGATGCTCCCGATCGACAAACTCATCGGCCGTATCTACCCGATTTTCGGCGCCGCCCTCCTGTTTATGGCCATCGCGCTACTCGGCTACATGATTTTCAGCGGCGTCCACATCCCCGACGGCTTCACCGAAGGTCTCTATAACCGCCGCGCCGACGCCGCCGACGGCCTGCACCCCATCTTCCCGATGCTCTGCATCACCATCGCCTGCGGCGCCATCTCAGGCTTCCACGCCACCCAGTCGCCCCTCATGGCCAAGTGCCTGAAAAACGAGCGTCTGGCCCGCCCGGTATTCTACGGCGCAATGGTCTGCGAAGGGATCGTAGCCCTCATCTGGGCCGCCGCAACCATCGCCTTCACCGGCGGGTACGACGGTATCGCCAAATACATGGCCGTTGAAGGCCACGGCACCGGAACCTTCGTCACCGACATCTCCTTCGGCTGGCTCGGCATCTTCGGCGGCATCCTCGCAATCATGGGTGTGGTCGCCGCCCCAATCTCCACAGGCGACACCGCCCTGCGCTCCGCGCGCCTCATCATCGCCGAAATCTTCAACCTCCCGCAAAAGAAAATCCTCAACCGAATCCTCATCTGCGTGCCGCTGTTCATCGTAACCTTCATTCTGATGCTCAGCGACTTCCAGACCCTCTGGAACTACTTCGCCTGGTGCAACCAGACCCTTGCGGTCTTCACCCTCTGGGCCTGCACCGTATGGCTCGCGCGCCACGGCAAATTCTACTACATCACGCTCATCCCGGCGCTCTTCATGCAGGTTGTAACCCTCAGCTACATCCTGATGGCCCCCGTGCCCGAAGGCTTCGGCATCCCCCACGAATGGGCCTACGGCACCGCCGCCCTCTCCTGCGTCATCACCCTCGGCCTCTTCGCCTGGTATCTCCGCGCCCGCCCCTCAATTGCGGATCGCGCGATCACGCGCGATAACTGAACGAAAGTTACCAAAGGCCCTTGAAACCTCCTTAGCATTTATTTTTGTCTAAGCTTTGAGCTTCAGCGAAAGTATGGATTTGAGCTTCAGCGAAAGTATGGATTTTATTAAACTCCTCAACGGTTCCCAAAAATACAATTTCCACTCCCACACGGAGTTCTGCGACGGCCGCGCCACCATGGAGGCCTTCGCCCGTCAGGTCGTAGCCGACGGCTTCACCCACTACGGCTTCTCGCCCCACTCCCCCGTGCCCATCGTCTCCCCCTGCAACATGCGCCCCGACGCCGTGCCCCGCTACCTCGCCGAAGTCGAGCGCATCCGCGGCGAATACGGCGACCGCTGCCGCTTCTTCGCCTCAATGGAAGTCGACTACCTCGGCGACAGCTTCGGCCCCACGGCCCCTGAAATCCAGCAGCTTCCCCTCGACTACCTCATCGGCTCCGTGCACTTCATCCCCTCGCAGGAAGGGGAGTACATCGACGTCGACGGCCACTTCGACTCCTTCCGACGCAAGATGCGCGACCACTTCCACGACGACATCCGCTACGTCTGCGAAACCTTCTACTCCCAGTCGCAGGCCATGCTCGCCGCCGGCGGCTTCGACATCCTCGGCCACCTCGACAAAATCGGCCAGAACGCCAGCTACTACCACCCCGGCATCGAAGAGGAACCCTGGTATCAGACGCTCGTCAACGACCTGATTGACAGCGTCATCGCCTACAACCCCGCGCACCCCGACCGCCCTCTGACCGTAGAAATCAACACCAAAGCCTACGCCGAACACTCCGGCCGCCTCTTCCCCAATCCCCGCCACTGGCAGCGCCTCCGCGACGCCGGCGTCCCCCTCATCGTCAACTCCGACGCCCACGTCCCCGCCCTCATCGACGCCTCCCGCTCCCTCCCCCTCTCCTGGCTCTCCACCCATTGATTTTGTAGGTATACCCCCAAATCTGCGCACCCTTGTCAATTTCAGTAGGTATATCACCAAAAATCCACATTTCTTCCAATTTTTGTAGGTATATCACCAAAAATCCATATTTCCGCCAATTTTTGTAGGTATATCACCAAAATTTCGCATCTATGCGGAAGAATCTGAAAGCCACCACCCTCTGATTTCGAGAAAGCAGAGGGTGGTGAGGGGGAATGGGATTATTCCGGGAGGAGGACGGGATTATTCGGGGAGGAGGAGGCGGAGGGAGTGGACGGGGCCCGCGGTGGTGGAGGGGCGGCTGCGGAAGGTTACACGGATGTGGTCTTTGCCGGCGAGGAAGTTCGCGGGGATGTCGTAGGTGACCTCCTCGAAGGTGTCGGTTTTCCATTTGCCGGAGAGGTTTTCCGAGGCGAGGAGTTCGCCGTCGATGAGGATGTCGAAGTCGTGGCCGGCCGGTTCATTGCCCCAGTAGCGGATCATCAGCTGCAGAGGGGCGGCGGCGGTTTTGAGGCGGTAGGAGAAGGAGCCGCCATCGGCGGCGGAGCGCCAGGACTGCCCTTCGCGGTTTCCGGTCTGTGAGCGGTCAAATTCCATGAAATGGTCGGCTTCGGGCTGCTGTTCGCCGGCATTGACGGCGTCGACCGTACGACGGTCGAGGGCCAGCCGGGCTTCCTCGGCAGCCTTTTCCTGCGCCTCGTGTGCGGCGAATTCCTCCGGAGTCATTGTCAGCCAGTACATTATGTAGCGGCAATCGTGGATGTTATAGAACGGCTCGAGGGTCAGGCCGCCGAAAGCGTCGTCGGCGCGGAACGACAGCGGCTTGCCATCGATCCGCTGCAGCTTCGCGAGCTGCGCCTGAAGTTCATCCTTCGACCCGATGAGCACGGGCGTATCGAAAACCGACACGAGCGGTCCGTGGGCGATGTGGGCCCAGCGGCTGTCATCAGCCACGAGGCCGTAGCACCCGTCGGTGCCATATCGGGCGGAGAGAAGCACCGGGCCATACATAACCGACAGATATTCAGGCACATTCGGAAGCGCCTCGAAACGCAGCGTCATCGGCATCTTCAGCTCCACGACATCGCCGTCGTGCCATGTGCGGTCAATCGAGATATAGCTCTGCGGCCGGGCGGTAACATCAGCCGGTGTGCCGTTGACCTTCACTGTCATTCCGGAGCACCACCCCGGATAACGCACGAGCAGGTCGAATTTCTTCGATTTACCCTTGCCGAGCCCGATTTTCAGCCGGCTGCTATCCGTTGAAGGGAAAGCGGTGGTCTGGGTGAGGGTGATCCCCTTCTCCTTCCAGTTCAGGCGCGAGGGGACAAACAGATTCACAAACAGCGAATCGCCTGTGTGGGTGTAAATGAACTGACCATATTTGCCATGATTCTCCATGCCGGTGCCGACACAGCACCACATCGCGGCATTCGGCTGCGAATAGACGCGGTAATGCGCCGGGCGGGCAGGGGTGAAATAGACGTAACCGCCGTGGTCGGGGTGCTGGGTGGAGAGGATATGATTCATCATGGCGCGCTCGAAGAAGTCGGCATATTCGGCCTTCGGCTCCATGCGGAACAGTCCTTCGGTCAGCTTCAGCATATTGTTAGTATTGCAGGATTCCGGACCCTCGCGGTCGGTAACATAGCTGCGGCAGTCGGCAGCCGGAGCGAAATGCTCGCGGCGGCTGTTTCCGCCGAGCGACAGCGAGCGGTCGTTGACCACCGTATTCCAGAAAAACCGGGCGGCATCGTAGTAGACCGGATCATCGGCCAGCTCGGCGATGCGCTGATAGCCTACGACCTTAGGCACCTGCGTGTTGGCGTGTTTGTTGTCGAGATTGTCGACACCCGCCGCCATGCTGTCAAGCAGCCAGTGATGCGAGAACCGCCGCGCGGCATCGAGATATTTCCTGTCACCGGTCATGGCGTAAGCGTCGGCAAACACCTCGTCCATGCCGCCGAATTCGTTGCCGAGCATCGATTCCATCTGCTCGTCGGAGAGGGTCGAGATTTCGTCGACACCCCAGTCGCACATCTTCAGGAACATCTTGCGGGCCTTTTTACTGCCGCCGTAGAGCCATGCGTCGCGCAGTCCGGCGTAAATCTTGTGGACATTGTACCAGGGCACCCAATATTTCCATATCAGGCCTACATCGCCGTTGCGGATACCCTCCCACAGCCGCTTGCCGTCGGGCACACCGCCCACATAGCCGTTGCCCGAAGCCTTCTGACAGCGCTCCAGCTCATCGAGCATATAATCCATCCGCTTTTTCAGCTCCGGATTCCCGGTTGCAGCGTAGCTGATTGCAAGTGCCGAAAGATAATGGCCGCCGACATGGCCGTCCAGGCCGTCCCAGCAGCTGAAACTCTCGGCCTTCGGTTCCAGACCGGCAGCCTTCAGATAGGGCGCCAGCAGGCGGTCGGTATCATATTTGAGCAGCACCTCCACGTTCAGCTCCATGGCATGGCTGAACTTCGAGGGAAGCAGCTCCACCTCCTTAAGGTCAAATTCATTGGGATAAAGTTTGCTCTGAGCGGCAGCGTCAGGCGCAGCAGCAACAACGGCAGCCATCGCCGCCACCCCGGTTGCCAGTGCAAGAAATCTTTCAATCAGTTTATTCATGGATCAAAAACCTTTACAAGTCCGGCGCAAAGTTAATCAAAAAACAACTACTTCACTTATCCGAATTATTCAAAAAGGTTCATAATCGTAAATTTGACCGATTCACCCCTCCCCACCCTCAAAAAAACAGCCGCCGCGAGTCCGGATTTCCGGACCCGCGGCAGCGTTATATCTAAGACTTAATCAGCGGCCCCCGGCTTACGCCCCCAGCCTGAAGTTTGCTTAAGCCCAGCGCGGAGTTTGCAGGAGCCCGGAGGTCTGCAACTCTTTTGCTACTGTTGAGCCGGCTTGCCGGCGCCGGGCGAAGCCTCCCGGCGGTTAGCCGGGGAGCGGAGCCCGGTCTGCGGTTAGCCGGCGCCGCTGACCGCAGGTCAGCGGGTGGCGGGGAGGTCGAGGCGGCTCAGGGCGTAGGCGTAGGCGCCGATGGAGATGGCACGGGAGGCGCCGAGGCGGCTGACGCAGACGCCGGTGCGCTTCTGCGGGTCGTAGGTTACGTAGTCGTCGGTGCCGTAAACCTTGAGGTTGCGGGCTTCGCCCTTCACAAACTGCGCGAATTCATCGGGATCGTCGAGGTTGTAAACCTTCATCTGCACGCGCTGGAGCTCGTCGCCGCCGATGGTGTGGAGCTTGGAGCGGAGTTCAGCCAGCAGCGAGGGGAGGATGTAGCGGGCAGCGCCGGTAAGGCCGCCACCGAGGACGATGAGGGAGTCGGTGAGGGTGACGGCTGTTGCCATAGCGTCGCCGGCGATTTCGCCAAAGCGGCGGAAAGCCTCGCGGGCAGCGTCGGCATCACCTTCGCGACGACCTTCGATTACGTCGCAGATATCCTTGGGGGTCAGACCGTGGTCGGGATTGCCGGTGAGCTCGCCGTAAACGCGGGTGATGGCGCGGATGGCAGCGAAGTCCTCGCACATGAGGCCGCGGTCATATTTGTAGGGGAGACAGAAGGTCTCCACGCAGCTGTTGTTGCCGAGGTTGAGCTGGCCGTTGATAACCGCGCCGATACCCAGGCCGGTGCCGAAAGTGTAGCCGAGGAGGTTCTTGTACTGACGGCCGCCGCCGGCAGCTGCCACGCGGGAGTTGATGTCGGGGAGAGCGCCGGCCATAGCTTCTCCGAAGGCGAAGAGGTCGCCGTCGTTGTTGATGAAGACGGGGAGACCGAACTTCTTGCTCAGGAACGGGCCGAGGGCCACGCCGTCGCGGAACGAAGGGAAGTTGGGGAGGAAACCGCCGAGGATGCCGTTGGCGTAGTCGGCCGGGCCGGGGAAAGCGAAGGAGATAGCCACGGGCTTCTCGTCGAGCGAGTTGATAATCCGGGTGAAGCCCTTCACCATCTGGCCGAGGCAGTCGTTGAGATTGGAGGCCATCGAGGGGAGAGTGATGGTTTCGCCGATATATTCGCAGCCCTTCATGGCACCGAACACCAGGTTCGTACCGCCTGCGTCGAGGGTGATAACGATTCGATTGTCGTTGTTGTACATTGATCTAAGGGTTTGTTTTCAGGGTTGATAGTAAGTTCAGGCAAAGTTACGAAATTTTGCGCAACATCCGAACTAAAACTGCAAATAAATTGAGCGAACTTCGCTGATTTCGATGGAACAGCGCCGTTCGCTCAATTTTCATTCAGTTATCGGAGAATTCCGGCTATCGGATTTTCCGGAATCGGGAAATTCCTAAACCGGAGGAATCCGTGGGTCGGATATTACCAGTCCTTAGCTTTGTAGGCGTCATCGGCGATTACGAGCTCATCGTCGTAGAAGGCGGCGGCAACCTTGCCGAGGTCGCTGTTGATGTAGCGGGTCAGCCAGTGACCGGGGTCATTGAAGAAGTTGTAGATCATCATGACGCCGTAGCCGTCCTGACGCATGCCTTCGAGGCTGAAGCGAGCGGTCCAGCTGCCGTTGGCGGGGATGCACTGGCTCCAGTCGGAGCAGTTCCAGGAACCGGTACCGGCCTGGTTCTGACGGAGACCGGCGTAGGAGTCGCAGGGGTTGCGGGTATCCCAGTAGTCGTTGCAGACATAGTCGTAGAATTCACCGGGCTGGTGGCCGTCGATGGTCACACCGGCGAGAGCCTGGCCGTAAACTTCGGAGAACTTGTAGCCGATCATCAGGCGGTCGGGCTGAGCGGACTTGATGTCGTAGGCCAGACGGCTGATAGCCTCCTGCGAGGGAGCCTGGAACAGAGGATACTTGCCGGAAGCAGCGCCGTTGTAGTCGGTGTACTCGTCATCGATCATGATGCCGTCGAGCTGGTAAGCGTCGCAGATGTTCTTGCACTCCTGGGCAAAAGCCTTGGAGGCGGCGGGGGTCAGGGTGGAGATACCCGAAGCGTCGTGGTTACCGAGGATAGCGAGCACAACCTTGATGCCGCGGTCCTGGAGGGGCTTGATGTATTTGGTGCGCCCGTCGAGGAGAGCCTGAACGTTCTCGTTGCGGGAGATGTAGAGGCGGCCGTTGTCGGAGTTGTAGTTGATGTTGGCGGCGAAGAGAACCACGATGTCGAAGAGCTGCTTGCCGGAGTTCTTCAGGGTGTAGCCCATTACGGACAGGGGGTTGCGGTCGTTGACCTCCATGACAGCCATGGTCTTCACGGCGGGCTTGCCGTCGACATACTTGTCGGCGCCGGGGCGCTTGGTGAGGTCGCGGACGAAGATCACGCGGGAAGCCACGGAGCTCTGGGAGAGCTGGCCGCCTTCGACGGTGATGGTCAGAGGCAGGGCGTAGGTTACGTCGGGAGCGCAGGCGTCATTGGCCTTGAAGCTGACGGTCATGGGAGCGGACTTTACAGCGCCCTCGGTGAAGGTAGCCTTGCCGCCGTTGCTCAGGGTGAAGGAAGCATCGGGCAGCTGGGTGTAGCTGGTGGAGTTCTCCTCGTTGTAGGCGGCGAGAACGGTGGGGTCAACCGAGAAGGTGACGGTGCAGCCGTTGACGGGCTTGGAGGAGTTGGCGAACAGGTCGAGCGAGCCGTTGCTGACGAACTCGGTGGTGGTGAACTCGCGGTTGCCATCGGCGTCGGTCACGTAAACCACGTTGCCGTCGGGAGTTCCGAGACCGGAGATATCGGCCCCGCCGAGAACCATATCGTCGTCATCGCAGGCGACAGCCGAAACGGCCAGGGCTACAGCGCAGAGGCTGCGGAAAAAGAATTTTGAATATTTCATTTTTAAGGTCGATCTAAGAGATTATTTTTCGGGGATGGAAACCTGAATCCAAGTGGGGTCGTTGGGGCAGACGAGATCGTAGCCGTTGGCGTAGTCGTGGAAACGCTTGCCGGCACCTTCGTCGAGCTTCCAGTAAGCCACCAGACCGGGGGCGTCAGCCTGCACGGTGTAGAAGTGGAGCGGCTCGTTGATTTCCTCCTGGGTCAGGCAGCGGTTCCAGATACGGAGTTCGGACATCTGGCCGTTGAAGTAGCGGTTGCCGTCGTAAGCGTAGCCGACATAGAAGCCGCGGGGACCGTCGGTGATATCGCCGGCAGCGGTGTTCCAGTCGATGGGACCGCCGTAGGAACCGGTCTGGGTAGCACCCTTCTTGACGCCGTTGAAGTAGACGTTACATTCGCCGGAGGCGCAGTCGTAGGTCAGGGTCATGAAAGTCCAGGTGTTGGTGTCGAATTCCCATGCGGCGTCGGTCATGTTGCCGTTGGAGGTAGCGAGCTGCAGACGGTTCGAGGGGATGCCGGCGTCGCCGACACGTACCAGGAACTGACCTTCGATACCCATGATGGTAGCCAGCATGTTGGGGAAGTCATAGGGGTAGAGCAGAGCCTCGACGGTGATCTGGGTGAGACCTTCGAGCTGGGGAGCCTGATCGCCCTGGACGAAGATGGCGTAGTTCTTGGTCATGTCGGGGGTGGTGGAGATCAGGGCAGCCTCGCGGAGCACGAAGTAGTATGTGCCGTTGGAGGTAGCCTCGATTGCGGGCGAGCTCATGGTCACGGGGAGCACATAAACCTTGGAGAGGTCGAGCTGGGTGAGGTTGTGGAAGTTCACTGCCACGTTGCCGGTGGTGTTACCGCCGACGGGGATCACAGCGGTAGGCTCGGCGATGGTGTAGAACGTCTCGGGGAGCAGTTCGGCCTCGGCCTGATAGAGGAGGTTGTAGTCGTTCACCTTTGAGGGATCGGCGCTGAAAGTTACGGAAACTTCGGTAGCGGATTCCTTGGCCATGTCAGCCTTTACGTAGCCCACGGCGTCGGATGTCACCATCTGCTTGACGTAGATGGTCGACACGGTGTCGAGGCTCGGGGCGAAAATCTTGTTGTCGAAGTCCTCGGTGTCGTCCTGGCAGGCTGCCATGGCAACGCCCAATGCGAGGGCTGCGGGAAGATATTTGAAAAGTTTCATTGGTATCTGATGTGTATTGGGTGAAATTTAAGCCCCGGAAATCAGAACGCCGAGGGGTTGAGAACCTGGATGGCGGTGCGGGTAACCGGATAAATGAAGGTGGGGTTGTAATAGTCATCGGCGATGTTCACCAGACCCAGACCGCTCAGGGAGTGAGCGGCAGCCCAGCGGGCAGTCTCGTGGGAAGCGAGCTTTTTGCCCCAGTAGCCTACGGCAGCCTGGGCGGGATCGAGCACGGGAACGTAGCTCATCACGGCGAAGCGGTCGGTGGGAACGCCGCTGACGCTGTTGCGGCTGATGATGAAAGCGAACTCATTGGCGTTGGTGGCGGCAGCGGATTCCGAAAGGAAGATGATGCCGGCGTTGCTGAGGACGCTCTTGTCGATGATGTTCACGGGAATACCCACGAAGTCGAGACCCTTGTTGTTGGAGGAGGTCCAGGCAACCACAGGGTCGAGGACAGCCTTCTGCTCGGCGGCATCGGCAGCCTGCTCGGCGGCGGTGAGAGCCGACTGCTCGCGGCCGTCGTACATAACTACAACGCGGTCGAAGTTCGATGCCACGCCGAGTATCTGCTGAACGTTCTCGCCCAGATACTGGGTCCACTCGGGAGCGGCGGCGCCGCCGGCGGTTTCAGCCTCCTTCAGGGCGGTCCAGGCCTTCTTGATGGCAGCCACGTCGATGGGAGCAGCGAACTGCATCCCCTTGTCGGCGCGGAGCTCGGCCATCTCGTTGAGGGTCACGTCGTTGAGCTGCAGGGGGTTGGTCAGCACGGCCACGTCGATGGAGTCGGGCAGAGCCGAGACATGGTGGGCCTGGGAGCTGAAGGCAGCCTGATTGGCATACCAGGCGTAAGCCTTGGCGTGGGAGGTGGTGCGGTAGGAGCGGAGGCCGGCGAGGTACTTGGCGTAAACCTCGGGATTGACCTCCCCGGCGCTTTCGAACTTATTGCCGACTGATTCGGGCTCGGTCCAGTCATCGCAGGCGGTCATCATGGCAGCGGCTGCGACACAGAGGAATCCGTATTTGAAAATATTTTTCATTGTAAATTTCTAAAATTTAGGATGAGAGATTTCTTTCAAGAAAAGTCTGGGATCAGTGGCGTGCCCACCAAACCTTGGTAGCCTGATTGTCGGGACCACCGAGCAGGGTGTTGACAGCCTGAGTGATGTTAACGGCGTTGTTGGTGTATTCCTCCTGGGGGTAAGGCATACGCTGGGGACCGACGTTGCTGTCGACGATGCCGCCCGAACCGTTGTAGGCCACGGGAATCAGACGGGGATAGCCGGTGCGGCGGAGTTCAGCCCAGGCCTCGTTGCCGTTGTAGTAGAGAGCGATCCACTTCTGGGTGATGATGCGCTCGAGCTTGGTCTCGGTGGAGGCGGATTCATCCCACTTGATGGTGATGGTGGAGAGGGAGCCGCTCCAGGGATTCTTCTCGGAGGGGTCGGTGTAGGGGGAAGCCATGGAGGTGTTGTCAGCCAGATAGCTGTCAGCGCCGGAAACTCCCCACTGGTCGAAGCTCAGACGGATACCGTTGTTGTAGAATTCCTGGGCAGTGCCGCCCATGTTCCAGCCGTGTACGGCTGCACCTTCGGCGCGGAGGAAGGAGACCTCGGAGGCGGTCATCCAGATCAGGGGATCGGTAGCCTTTACGTTGACGCCGGAGAAGTTGAAGCCCCAGGTCTTGTCGAAGGTTTCCCAGCCGCGGCGCAGGCCGCAGAATTCGATGCCTTCCCATACGGAGGGGAGGAAGTAAGCCTCGCGGCGGGGGTCGTTGTAGCCGTTCATGTAGCAGATGATGTCGGCTGCGGCGTGGGTATCACCGCCGGTTACGGAACCGTTGTTGTTGTAGTTCACAGCGGTGTAGAGAGGATTGGTCACGGAGGTGAAGTACTTCCAGGTGGCGTTCTCGTCGTTGCTTTCGATGACGCCGCCGGCAACTGCCTCTTCAGCCATCTGCTTGGCCTGGGCGGGCTTCACGAAGGAGATACGCATGGCCAGACGGAGCTTCAGGGAGTTGGCGAACTTGATCCACTTGGTAACGTCGCCGTAGTAAACGTAGTCGTTGTTCTTGGAGAAGGGGATACCGCGGTTCTCGTAGAGCACGTCGATTGCCTCGTTGAGCTCGTCGAAGAACTGGTTGTAGACCTCTTCCTGGGAGTCGTAGGGGATGGCGAGGTCACCGGTGCCGATTGCGGAGTAGGGAATCGGGCCGTAGGTGTCGGTGACACGGCTCATGGCAGCCACCTTGATTACGGTGGAGACAGCCATGGGCACGGGGTTGCCGGTGGACTGGCAGATGGTCTCGACCTGACCGAGGTTGGCGTAGAGGGTCGGGATGATGCGGTCGGAGTTCAGGAACACGCGGCTCCAGTCGTTCTTGGGGTTGTAGCGGGCGAAGCTCTCGGTGAAGCCGGCGTTGGCGTCGGAGAAGTAGCCGCCCAGGGTGCCGCCCAGGAGGGCGTCGGTGAACTGCAGGGTGTTGACATCGGCCGACATCACGCAGCCGGCGATGTTGTTCAGCTGCGAACCCAGAGCGTAGTCATCGCCGGTGAGGTCGCCCGGCTCGTAGGGATTCGAGTTGATGTCCTCATAAGCACCCGTACAGGAGGCCGCGGTTACAGCCACGGCAGCGATGGCGAGTTTTGAAATATATCGTTTCATTGTAGAGGCAGATGATTAGAAGGTGAAGTTAACATTGAAACCGAGGGTGCGCTGCGAAGGCATCATGAAGTAGTCGATACCCTGATAGTAGTTGTCGGTGGAGGCAACGGATTCGGGGTCGAAGGGAGCCTTGTTGTAGATCATCAAGAGGTTGCGGCCTACGAAGGAAACCTTGACGTCGCAGACGTTGCGGAGCCAGCGGCGCGGGATGTTGTAGGACACTGTAACCTCGCCGAGACGTACGTTGGTGGCGTCGTAGATATAGTACTGGGGAACCGAAGTACCGCCGGCGATGGTGGTGTACCACATCTGGGGCGAAACGCGGTCGCCGTTGTTCAGGGAGATGAAGCCCTGGTCGCGGGCGTCGGCGGTGTTCTGCGATACGCCGTAGAAGTCGAGCATGGCCTGGGTGCGGGAGAACACCTTGCCGCCGAAGCGGGCGTTGATCATGAAGCTGGCGCCGAAGTTCTTGTACTGGAAGGAGTTGGACCATGCGAGGTTACCCTTGGGAAGCACGGAACCGAGCTTGATGTAGTCTTCCTTGTCCTGAATAGCGGAGGTGGAGACAGCGTTGGTCTCGTCGACGAAGATTGCGCCGTTGCTGTCGCGCACGAGGTCGATGGTGGAGTAGATGTCGCCCATTGTGCCCCCCTTCTTAAGCAGGAAGCGGGTGGAACCGAGGCCGCCCATGTCGAGCACATCCATCGAGAAGCGTTCGCCGGTGACGGGGTTGATGGCGTTGTCGGCCAGCTCGGTGATCTTGTTGCGGTTGAACGAGTAGGTAACGCCGGTGTTCCAGGTGAAGTTACCCCAGGTGTGGGAGTAGTTCAGGGCGAATTCCATACCCCAGTTGCGGACCGAACCGGTCTGAACGTACATCGAGGAGTACTGGTTGGCGGGAAGACCGGGGTTGAAGGTCTGGTTCTTGGTGGTGGCGTGGTAGAAGGTGGCGTCGAAGCTGATGTCGTTGATGAAGCGGAAGTTCATACCGACTTCATAGGAGTTCGTACGCTCGGGCTGCAGGTTGTACATCGGGTACTGGGTCTGCACGCTCCAGGAGTTGGTGGCGGAGTTCCAGGTGTAGCGGGGGTTGGCGATGTAGCGCGAGAAGGCGGAACCTACGGAGGCGTAAGAGGCGCGGATCTTCCAGAGCTGCATGATGCTCTGAGGAATCTGGGGAAGGAGGTTGTTCATCAGAACCGACAGACCTACCGAGGGATAGAAGAAGCAGGAGTTCTTGGAGTTGGGACCTGCCAGCTGCGAAGGCCAGTCGTTACGGCCGGTAACAGTCAGGTAGTAGGTGTTGAGGTAACCGATGTCAGCCGAAGCGTAGAGCGACTGGGTCTGCTCGCGCCAGCCGGTCTGCATGTTGGTCACGTGGGGAGTCGAAAGGTTCTGAACGGCGAAGAAGTTGGGGAGACCTACGGGGACGCCTGCGAACTTGTCATTGGTGCCGTCAGCGATAGGACCGTTGGTTGCGAGGGCGTCGTAGCGCATGTCGGAGAAAGAACCACCGAAGTTGGCCTGTACGCTCCAGTCGTCGCCGAAGTTCTTGTTGAAGTTGAGGAGGAAGTCGCCGTAGATCTGCTTGTCCTCGCTCTTGGTGATGCCGTAGTAACCGCGGTTCGAACCGCCGGTCAGCTGGTCGTTGGTGGAGGCGTAGTACTTCTCGGTGTATTTGTTATAGGAGTTGTCGATGCGGATGCGGCCGGAGAGGGTCAGGCAGGGAAGCAGCTGGTAGCTGAGGTTGGCCCCCATCATAAAGCGGTCCTTGAAGTTCTCGCGGAGGTTGCGGTTGTTGATCCAGTAGGGGTTCTGAACGGTCATGCCGTAGTCGCCGACAGGCCAGTACTGGGTGTAGAGCTTGCGCTCGGCGTCGTAGCGCTCGAACACCTTGACGTCGTTCCAGTCGTTGCCGCGGGGGAAGAGGAGGGCACCCACCATCGGGTTGCCGTAGGTACCCTGGTTGATCATGTTGCGGTCGGTCTGACGTACGTAGGTAGCGTTCAGGTCGAGGGTCATCTTGTCGTTGAGGAACGAGGTGGTGTTGCGCACGTTGAAGTTGTAGCGGTCGTAGCGGTTGTTGGGCACGATACCCTTGGAGTTGACTGCTGCGATGGAGGCGTAGGTCTGGTTCTTGTCGTTACCGGTCGAGAAGGTCAGCGACTGGGTGGAGAGGAAACCGGTCTGGAGGTAGTCCGAGCCAAGGTCGAAGTTGTAGTTGTTGGCTGCGTTGATGGGAGCACCCCAGGAGTAGTTGCTGGTGGGGAGGTAGGCGCCGTTGTAGCCGGTGCCGTAGCGGTTCTGAATCTTCGGGAGAATCAGGGCGTTTTCAAACTGCAGGGAGCTGTTGAAGGTAACTTTGGTCTTGCCGGCCTGACCTTTCTTGGTGGTGATGACGATGGCACCGTTGGCAGCCTCGGAACCGTAGAGGGCGGCGGCGGCAGCACCGGTCAGCACCGACATGGACTCGATATCCTCGGGGTTGAGGTCAGCGATAGGCTCGGTGGAACCCTGCGAACCGAACTCGGTGGAACCGCCGGAGTTGGCGCCGCGCATAGGCATGCCGTCGACAACGTAGAGGGCGTTGGAGCTCTGCATGATGGACTTGGTACCACGCATCACAACCTTGGAGATACCGCCGGTACCGGAGGAGGAGGCGTTGATGTTCACACCGGCGACCTTACCGGCCAGACCGTTCACGAAGTTGGCGTCCTTGTTCTCAGCCAGGGCTGCGCCGCTGAGCTGCTGAACGTTGTAGGACAGGGACTTCTGCTCGCGCTTGATACCGAGGGCGGTAACCACGACTTCGTCGAGAACCTGGGAGTCCTCGGCCATGGTGATGTCGTAGTTGGCACCGGGGGTTACGCTGCGCTCCTGAGTCTTGTAGCCGATGTAGGTTACGGCGATGGTCTCGCCGGCCTTGGCCTTGAGGGTGAAGTTACCGTCGATGTCGGTGGAGGTGGCGTTGGAGGTGCCCTTCACAGCGACAGTGGCGCCGATCAGGGGTTCACCCTCGGCGTCGAGAACCGTACCGGTGACGGTGGTGGCAGCGCCTGCTTCTGCACCGGCAGATGCCTGGGCGGGCACAATCTTGATGTACTTGCCGGAAACCTCGTAGGTGTAGCCGGTGCCGTCGAGGATACGCGACAGCGTGGTTGCGAGGTCGGCGTTGCTTAAATCGAGGGAAACTGCAGGAGCGGACTCGAGGCGAGTGTTGTTGTACGCGATCGAGAGACCCGACTGCTGTTCGACCTCCTTCAGGGCGTTGATTACGGAGATTCCGCTCTTATGGATGTTGATTCGTGCTGAAGCAGCGTCCTGAGCGAAAGCCGATGCCGAGAAGATGAAGAATGCTAAAAGCATTGCCAAGCATTTCGCTCCCAAAGAGGGGGCGCGGAAAGCTTTTGTTGTCATAATAGGCATTAAGCTTAAGGTGAATGATTAGTGATTATTGTTGATTGAGAAAAGTTGTCGGTTAAGGGGAGAAAGAGGTCGCAGAGCGGGGGAACGTTTCGCAGAACTCGTGGAGAGGGAAAGCGGAGGGAGGGAGAGAGAGAAGAAGGAGCTGCGCACAGTGCGGTCAAAGAGGGGGAGGAAGAGCAGGCGGTGGGGGCGCCGGCAGTGAGGGATTGGGTGGGGGGTCGGGTGTCAGGTGCGGCGCTTCACGGTAACAGATTCAGCGGTTGTGGCCACTTCGATTCCGCCGGCGACATCCGCTATCACCCGCATCATCTCATCGAGGGAGGTCTGCGGCGTAAAGCGGAAGGAGTAGCGGTCATTAGGCAAACTCGAAGGGTTGTATGAGAAATTTATATCAGGATAACGTTGTTTCAGCGTAAATAGAATCTGACGGAGGGTCTGGCCGGTGAAAATCAGCTCGCCCCGTTGCCAGGCCACCATATCTTCGGCATCGCGGCGCGAGAGGGCCGCGCGGCGGGTGAGCCGGTCGTAGGCCAGTTCCTCGTCGGGCGAGAGCACAAACTGGCTGGAGCCGTTGTTGAAGGTTACCTTTACTGAACCTTCCATCAGCGAAGCGGTGAACACCTGGGCCGAAGGATTGGCGTTTACATTGAAACGGGTGCCGAGGGCCGTGACGTGGAAATCGTCGGTGTGGACCGTGAACGGGCGGGTTTTGTCCTTTGCGACCTCAAAACAGGCTTCGCCTGTCAGGAAGATATCGCGGGCATTGCCGTCGAAACGTTCGGGATAGAGGAGGGTGGCGCCGGAGTTGAGAATCACGCGGGAGCCGTCGGGAAGAGCCAGAGTGTCGGTGGCGTTCATCGGAGCGAAAGCGTGAATCATCCGCGGAGACTCGGGAGTGGAAAGCAGCGCCAGACACATCCCTGCGCCCAGGGCAATGAACAGGACCGCTGCAACAGCCTGCCAGATTCTCATAGAGCTGCGGGTAACGAAATCATTACCCAGCTTCGAAGCCCTCCAGTTCAGATAGGCGCTGCGCGCCTCCTTGTGATCCTCGGCCGTACGGCCGGTGGCCAGCACCTCATCCCAGGTGTCGGAAAGCGCCTCATCCTTGAGATCGCGGTCCGAGTCCCGAGCCAGCCACTTCATCGCAGCCTCCTCCGTCGGACGCGAAAAACGCCCGTGCAGGAACGTGCTGACAATGGAGCGGATGTACTGGTTCTTGGATGGTTTCATTGATTCAGATAAGAAGTTCTGACAGTAGAGAGAGAAATTGAGTAAAAAAATCGGGGGGATAAGCCTGTTGATAGCTCGGGAAGATTATCCCTCCGTATATAACTCTCAAAAACGCGCCCCACTACTTACCCACCCCTCCGTTAAATAAAGAATCCCCAATGTTAGCCACTATGCAAAACAGACTGAAACACGTCTGATTCCAGTTAAAAAGAATTGGTGAGCTAATTCTATCAATAATGCCATCCGGAAAAAATTCCGA
>CABUTS010000036.1 GCA_902494515.1 uncultured Muribaculaceae bacterium
ATTTTGACTATGATTTCAGATATTTCGAAGCTGTACGCCGGCTTTAGACGAACAATCGTCGGAGTCGCGATAGGCATATTCAGCAACCGTAAGGGTAATATTTTGATGCGGTTGCCCTGCATTTGCCCCGATGCTAATCCCATATCTTGGACCGAATGAGACAAAGACTCTCACAATCGGCTATACCACCGGACCACACGAGATTGTCACCACTTATGCCTGGGCCGGTAAGCCCTGGAGCATTGAGTATGAGGAGATGCTCGCCGACGATTTCGATCTGAATGAAATCAACGGTCAGATTACAGGCAATACATTCTCGTTCCTGAATTTCTGCCGTCTTTTCAGTCAGCTTGAAAATAACGGCGGTCTCGACTATTCCGAGAGCGACATTCCCGAACCGGAGGAGATGCCAGAGTCCGATGCTCAGAAGCAGATTTCGCGCAAGAAGGTTGTGAAGGTAGCCTACTATGGTAATATCGCCCGCAACAGTTTCGGTTCCTTCTCGTACTTCGGTGGAAATTCATCTATGTTGTTCCCGTCAGGCTCTTCGATGTCATTAGGCTTATCGGGTCATAATCTGTTCCCTACATTCGGTTCCGGTTCGTTAAATTGGTTCCCTAATCTTGAACTGCTGTTCAAGAACGGTGTAAAGAAGGTAAAGATTAAAGTCACGCGCAAAGGTTCCGGGACCACTGCTTCGTCGCATTCGACCTGGACTGCAAGCGTTCCCTGCCATCCTCTGAATCCCTCCTCGACACTCGTTGATTGCTGGCAATCGGGTGACCCCAACGATATGCACGGCTATCCAATGCTATCGCTGAGCTGACCTTCGACTTCGACGCTATAACCGGAGAGGCTAAATGGAATCTCCGTTCGCTCGATCCTTTGACGCTTGACGATGTCACCTACATGTTCGACGGCATCCTGCCGGTCAACGACGATTCGGGCCGCGGCATAGGCTACTTGAATTTCTCGGTCGACCTGCTGCCGAACCTGAAGGACGGTACAGAAATAAGCAGTCAGGCGTCGATTATCTTCGACGACAACAACCCGATTTCGACCCCCGTCTGGACCAACGTCACCGACTACACTCTGCCGACGGCCAAGATTACTTCGCAGTCGACCGACGATAATCAGACGTTCAGCTTTACCGTCGAGGGCAGCGACGCGGGTTCGGGTATCTGGCATTACGACCTTTACATGAAGCCGGCCGGATCTAAGAACTGGACCGCCGTAAAGACCCGCATCGAGGAGACTTCGTTCAGCTATATCGCGGAGGCTCCCGTCCAGAATGTTTCGTTTGCTGTCATTGCCACCGACAAGGCGGGCAACCGGCAGCTGGAGACGACGTTGTCGGTGCTCGCCGGTGACTCCGACGGCAACGGAGCAATCGACGCCAACGACGTCGTGGCTACCCGCAACCACTATCTTGGCGAACAGACAGCCATCAAGCTGTACAACGCCGATGTTACTGGCGATGGCACGATTGATACTCAGGACGCTACGGCCATTATCAATCTATATCTCGATAATACATTCAACAAATCCGCTAAACGATTAATCATCAAATGAAAAAGATCCTTCTGACAATCGCGCTTATAGCTGCAGCGCTGGGTGTTCGCGCCGACAACTTCGCCGTGGAGACCACCGATCATCTGCACGTATGGGCCGAATACCCCTCGACAATCATCGCTGACGGTGAAACAGTGTTCTACATCGAAGTGTATCAGCACGATGACGATGACCTGGACTACACCGCCTTCAACCTCGAGTTCGTGCTCCCGATGGGCTTCCGCATCAATCAGGTGAAGCAGGGGCGCAATATGGTTAACGATATCCAGATGACCGACCGCGCGAGCGCCACTCACTCCATCTCCTGCAACCTCAAGGATGGCTACGACCTGCGAATCATTGCCACTTCGAGCGATAACTCTCTGCTGTTCAAGGATGACGTCGACGGCAATCCGCTCGACAAGCTTTTCACCGTGGGTTTGATTGCCGAACCGACCATTGCGCCCGGTTCCTACAATGTCTCGATGGAAGGTATCAAGTTTTGCCACAAGAACGCAGATGCGCGTATTCCGGCAGACGCTCCCGTGAATTATGTCTTCAATATAGTTAACCCTACGCTCTCCGGCGTTGAGGATGTTGAAGCTGACACCCTCGACCCCGAGGAATGTTTCGATCTTCAGGGACGCCCTGTCAACCCTGCCGAGGTTCACGGACAGATCATCATTACCAAAGGGAAGAAAGTCCTCGTCAAGTAATCCTTTGTAATGGAGTTGGTTATAAGTCTGTATACAGCTTAGCTAATCTCTGAAAAACAGCGTTAATCAGCGTGCCACCCCTTCCGGGCTGTGGCACGCTTTTTTGTGCAATGATTTAGTTTGAAAAAAATGTACCTTGCAAGGATGAATTCCTTGGATTGTACCTTGCAAGGTATAATTTTGCAAATTGTACCATGCAAGGTCGAATTTTGCGAATTGTACCGGGGAGGGTTTAATTGGAAAAGTTGTACCGAGGAAGGATTAATTTGGAAAATTGTTTCTTGGATGGAACATTTTTATTATCTTTGCAAAAAATATTGATAATCACGAAATTCTAAAGCGAAAGCTAAGGTAATTCTAAAGCGAAAGATAAGATATGGAAATATTAAAGCGAAGATATAAGAAGCTGCTTGCGGAGACCGGTACGGAGATCCGCAGGTTCCTTTATGATGAAATTGACTGGAGTCAGCCGTTGATTGGAATTATGGGGCAGCGGGGCGTCGGCAAGACGACCCTGATGTTCCAGCGGATTAAGCAGACTGATCCTTCCGGCGAGACGTCGTTTTATGCCTCGCTCGATAATTTGTGGTTTGCCGACAACAGTCTGATCGACCTTGCCGAAAAGCTTATAGAGGCCGGTGTGACTAATCTTTATCTCGACGAGGTTCATCGTATGCCGGGCTGGGAGCGGCAGGTCAAGAATCTGTATGATTCTTATCCCGAGCTGCATGTTGTCTTTACAAGCTCCTCTCTGCTCGAGATTGACTATTCAATCGGTGATCTGTCGCGGCGGGTGTCGATGTATACTCTGCCGGGGCTGTCGTTGAGAGAATTTCTGATGTTTGAGGGTGTCGCTCCCGGCGAAAGGCTCTCATTGAATGATGTGCTGTATTCCCACGAGACAATTGCCCCTGCAATAGCAGCAAGAATCGACATTCTGTCGTATTTCCGCAAGTATATGGCGAAGGGATATTATCCGTTCTATAAGTCCATGCGGACCGAGGATTATTACGGCAGGCTGGAGCGCACGGTTTCGACGGTCATAGACTCGGATATCCCTGCGGTCGAGAAGAAGATAGAGTATGAGACGTTGATCAAGGCCAAGCGTCTGATCGGAATCATCGCGGGTTCGCAGCCCTATCAGCCGAACCTGAGCACTCTCGCCGGGCTGATGGGCACCAACCGCAATCAGTTGCTGAAACTGCTGAATCTCCTTGACCGCGCCGGCATTGTACGGCAGATTTTCTCCCGGGCTAACAACCCCCGGAGTCTGGCCAAACCTCAGAAAATCCTGCTGGATAATTCGACGTTGATGCGGGCTCTCGGCGCTCCCGTAATCGGCGCGGAGAGGGAATGTACGTTTGCATCGTTCCTCGGCGTCGGACACAGTGTGGGATATGCTAAGGACGGCGATTTCATGGTCGACGGACGCTACCTCTTTGAAATCGGGGGTAAAGGGAAGGGGTATTCACAAATCCGTGATATCCCCGACAGTTTCATCGTCGCAGACGATATTGAATTCGGATTCGGCAACAAAATTCCCCTTTGGCTTTTCGGATTTCTGTATTAGAATCGGATCGGTAACATCGCTTTACCCTTTCAGAAAGCAAAAATTGTACCTTGCAAGGGTCAATTCCAAAAATTGTACCTTGCAAGGTTTAATTTTGCGGATTGTGCCGGGCAGGGACGGGTTGCCCGGGTTATTTGATGGGGCAGGAGGGGGAGAGGAGGGTCAGGCGGCGGGTAGCGCGGGTGACGGAGGTGTAGAGCCAGCGGTAGAAGTCGATGGTGCGGTAGGCTTCGGGGGCAATGTAGCCCATGTCGACGAAGACGGAGTCCCACTGGCCGCCCTGGGCTTTGTGGCAGGTGACGGCGTAGGCGTATTTGACTTGCAGGGCGTTGAAGTATGGGTCGTTGTGGAGGGCTTCGCGCTGGGCCGTGGGGGAGGCGGTGGTGACGCCGGCGTCGGCGAGGGCGCGGCGGCCGATGGTTTCGTATTTGGCGCGGTCGAGACCGGCGACTTCGGAGGTGAGGGCGTCGAGGATGATTTTCGTTTCAATCAGGGCGCCGGAGTCGACCAGACGGAGCTGTACGTCGGCAAACATGATGGCGTCGCGGGTTTCGGTGGCGAGAATCTCTTCGATGACGCCGACTTCGCCGTTGGCGAGGAAGTCGGGGATCGGGTTTTCGCGGGCATCTTTCTCTCCCGCCTCGGGGAGTGGCAAGCCGCTGATTTCCACACTGTTGCCGGCGGCTTCGCGAAGCTGCTCGGCGCGCAGTCGGCGGGCGCGGGTGGTCCAGAAATAGTTGTTTTTGGAGATGATAAGGCGGTCCCCCTTGGCCAGAACCTCCTCGCGGTCGAAGATCTGCTGGCGGATGGCGAGATTGAAGTCTACGGCGCGGCGGTTGGAGCGGGTGATCATGATGGTCTGCTCCTCGCCGAATTCGGCGAACGACATTCCGAGCTCATCCTCGAGGTCCTCGGGGATGACAACGGCTACGTCGTCGAAGTCGCCGACGGTAATCTGCGGCTCGGGGAGCTCGTCGGGTTTCTGCATGGCGCGGCGGAGCCATGTGGCGTTGTAGAGGATGCCGGATTGACGGCGCTGACGGACGGTGCGGGTGATGGTAGCCCGCATCACCTTGAGTCCCAGCGCCTTGAAGGCCGGGGCACTCATCGCGGGGGACTCCACGCTGCCTACCGGGGGGAGCTGCGCGGTGTCGCCGAGCAGTATCAGCTTGCAGTTGACCCCGGAGTAGACATACATCACTAAGTCCTGCAGCAGGTTCATCCCGCCGTCGTTCCCCTGGCCGATCATCGAGGCCTCATCGACGATGAAGATGGTGTTGACGTGGGGGTTGGGTCGAACCTTGGCCATGTAGGCGCCGTCGGCGGCGATGGCGTGGCCGGCGTAGATTTTGCGGTGGATGGTGTAGGCCGGGAAGCCGGTATGATTGGCCAGCACCTTAGCTGCGCGACCGGTGGAGGCCAACAGCACGGTGCGGAGTCCGACTTTGTTGAGGCTGCGGACCAGCGCCCCCATCACCGAGGTCTTGCCGGTACCGGCGTAGCCGTTGAGGATGAAGACGGTGTCCTGCGGGGTCTGGGCCGAGCAGAAACGCGCCAGAGCGGCGGTCAGCTGAATCTGCTGATCGGTGGGCTCGAAGGGGAACTCATCGAGCATCAGCTGACCGAACTCCAGGACATCCATAAATCAGATTCTTAGCGGATTCCACCTGCCGGAGGCACTTCTACAGGATTCCTGTTAGTTGGGGAGGGACCACTCGGGGCCGTTCTTGGTGTCTTTGACCGAGAAGCCGAGGGCGGCGAGGTCGTCGCGGATGAGGTCGGAGGTGGTCCAGTCCTTCTTTGCTTTGGCTTCGGTGCGGAGTTTCAGCAGCAGGTCTACGGCGCCGCGGTAGGGCTCCATGTTGGCGCCGGCGGCGGAAGCCTGCTCGTCCATCATGCCGAGGATGTCGAAGAAGTAGGTCTGATAGAGGCTGCGCATCTGCTCAATGTCGGCGGCGGTGGCCTTGGCGTGGCCGTCGTTCACCTTGTTTACCAGCGAGGCGAGCTCGAAGAGCTGGGCGATGACGCCCGGGGTGTTGAGGTCGTCGTCCATAGCCTCGGCGCATTTGGTGGCGACCTCGGCGAGCGCTTCGGCGACGTCGGAGGTGTCGGAGGGCTTCAGGGAGTCGATGCGGCGCCACCCTTCGAGGAGGCGTTCGAGGGCCTTCTCGGCGGCCTGCAGGGCTTCGTTCGAGAAGTCGACGGTGGAGCGGTAGTGAGCCATGAGAATGAACAAGCGGATGGTCATCGGGGAGTAGGCTTTCTCGAGCTTCGGGTGATTGCCGGTGAAGAATTCGTCGAGGGTAATGAAGTTTCCGAGCGATTTGCCCATCTTCTGGCCGTTGATGGTGATCATGTTGTTGTGCATCCAGTAGTGCACGGAATCCTTGCCGTTGCAGGCTACGGTCTGGGCGATCTCGCACTCGTGGTGGGGGAATTTCAAGTCGATGCCGCCGCCATGGATATCGAATTCCTTGCCGAGATATTTCTCGGACATGGTGGAGCACTCGAGGTGCCATCCGGGGAAGCCGTCGCTCCAGGGTGAGGGCCAGCGCATGATGTGTTCGGGCGAGGCTTTCTTCCAGAGGGCGAAGTCGGCGGGGTTGTGTTTCTCCTCCTGGCCGTCGAGGGCGCGGGTCTGGGAGAGGAGCTCGTCGATGTTGCGGCCGGAGAGCTTGCCGTAGTGGTGCTGGGCGTTGTAGGCGGGGACATCGAAGTATACCGAGCCGTTGCTCTCGTAGGCGAAGCCGGCTTTCAGAATCTCCTTGATGTATTCGATCTGCTCGATGATGTGGCCTGAGGCGTGGGGCTCGATGGAGGGGGGGAGCACGTTGAGGCGCTCCATGGCCTTGTGGTAGCGGAGGAGGTAGTGCTGGACAACCTCCATTGGCTCGAGCTGCTCGAGGCGAGCTTTTTTTGCAATTTTGTCCTCGCCGTCGTCGGCGTCATGTTCGAGGTGGCCGACGTCGGTGATGTTGCGGACGTAGCGGACTTTGTAGCCGAGGTAGGTAAGGTAGCGGAAAAGGACGTCAAAAGTAATTGCGGGGCGCGCATGGCCGAGGTGGCCGTCGCCATAAACCGTCGGACCACAGACATACATTCCGACCCGGCCTTCGTGAATCGGGCGGAAATGTTCCTTGTTGCGGGTTAAAGAGTTATAAATAAGGAGATTATTCGGTTTCATGAGGTGGTAAAGTTAGTTTATGGCGGGAAGAGGGGGGCTAATTTTATGGCGGAGAGAGGTCGCGGGGTAATTTTATGGCGGAGAGAATTGAATCTTGCGCTATTTAAAACCGGGTTCCCGGGAAAATGCCGGCGGGGCGTTTTCCCGAGTTCCCGTTAAAAGGTTTTATTTACACATTAGGCCTGGAAGGGGGTGGGATTCCCGCCGTTCTGGGGCACACGGCGCTGGATTTCGCCGAAGGTGTTTTCGAACTTCTGGATGTTGTCGCGGAGGGCGAAGAGGAGATTCTTGGCGTTCTCGGGATTCATGATGATTCGGGAGTTAACGCGGGCCTGGGGCATATTGGGGGCTACATTGATGAAATCGATGTAGAATTCGCCGGGGGTGTGGGAGATTACGGCGAGGTTGGCGTAGTGCCCTGCGGCAATTTCGGGGGTAAGCTCGATTTTGAGCTCCTGCTGAGGTTTGTTTTCAGCCATAACAGATAGAATTGGGTTTTAAATTGAGGATAGGAATGTGTCGGAGCAATTGGGCTCCGGCACATTCCTATTTGGATTGATTTCAGGGGAATAGCAGCCGCAACGGCCTGAATTATGAAAAGCTTACGCTGCGAAAAGCTTACGCAGCGAAAAGCTTACGCTTTTCCACACCGACCAAAACCCGATGGACGCGACTTCGCTGCGGGGCAAAAACGGAGCCGGGCAGGGAGCCAGGGTTGGGAGCCAGGCAGGAAGCCAGGCTGGAAGCCGGGGTTGGGGCCGGGGCTGAGAACCGGGCGTGGAGCCGGGGTTGGATCCGGATTGGGGAGCCGGGTTGGAACCTGGGTTGGAATCTGGTTGGGGCCGGGGTTAGGACCGGGGGGCTGATCGGCTGGGAAATCGGGTTGGGAGCCGGGGGCGGCTGCGGGGCGGGATTAGTCGGCGAACTTGGCCTTGATGAACTCGCGGTTGAGGCGGGCGATGTTGCTCAGGGAGATGTTCTTGGGACATTCGGCGGCGCAGGCACCGGTGTTGGTGCAGTTGCCGAAGCCGAGTTCATCCATCTTTTTCACCATGGCGCGGGCGCGGCGGGCGCGCTCAACCTGGCCCTGGGGCAGGAGAGCGAACTGGCTGACCTTGGCCGAAACGAAGAGCATTGCGGAGCCGTTCTTGCAGGCGGCAACGCAGGCGCCGCAGCCGATGCAGGTTGCGGAGTCCATGGCTTCGTCGGCAACTTCCTTCGAGATGGGGAGGTTGTTGGCGTCGGGAGCACCGCCGCAGTTGAAGCTGACGTAGCCGCCGGCCTGCTGGATTTTGTCGAAGGCGTGGCGGTCAACCATGAGGTCGCGGATTACGGGGAATGCAGCCGAGCGCCAGGGTTCGATGGTGATTTCGTCGCCGTCGTGGAACTTACGCATGTGGAGCTGGCAGGTTGTGATGCCCTGCACGGGGCCGTGGGGGTGACCGTTGATATAGAGGGAGCACATGCCGCAGATACCCTCGCGGCAGTCGTTGTCGAACACTACGGGTTCTTCCCCTTTGTCGACGAGCTGCTGGTTGAGCATATCGAGCATTTCGAGGAAGGAGGAGCCGGTGGAGACGTTGTCAAGATGATATTTGACGAACTGCCCGGGTTCTTTGGGCCCACGCTGACGCCAGATCTTGAGATTTACGCTGATTGTAGTTTCCATAATTGAATTTACGGTGTTTATCGGTACAACGTGGGTTGATTACGATTTGTAGTTACGGGTCTGGACCTTGATGGCTTCGTACTTGAGAGGCTCCTTGAGGAGGATAGGCTTCTCGTTGTCGCCGGTGTACTTCCAGCAGCCGACGTACATGTACTCGTCGTCGCGGCGGGCAGCCTCGCCGTCGGCGGTCTGGTATTCTTCGCGGAAGTGAGCGCCGCAGGACTCGTTGCGGTGGAGGGCATCGATAGCCATCATGCGGGCGATTTCCAGGAAGTCTTCGAGGCGGAGAGCCTTCTCGAGCTCGGTGTTGAGGTCGTTGGCGTCGCCGACGATGCGGAGGTCGGAGTAGAATTCCTTCTTGATCTCGGCGATTTCGTCGATAGCCTTCACGAGGCTCTGGAGCGTACGGCCCATGCCGACGAGGTTCCACATCACGTGGCCCAGCTTCTTGTGGAGCTGGTCGGGGCTCTGCTTACCCTTGATGGCCATCAGGCGGGCGATGCGGTCGCGTACACCCTTTTCAGCCTCGTCGAACTCCTTGGTGTCGGTGGTGAAGTGGGGCACCTTGATCTGGTCGCTGAGGTAGTTCTGCATGGTGTAGGGGAGCACGAAGTAACCGTCGGCGAGACCCTGCATCAGGGCGGAAGCACCGAGGCGGTTTGCGCCGTGGTCCGAGAAGTTGCACTCGCCGATAGCGAAGAGGCCCTTGATGGAGGTCTGGAGCTCGTAGTCTACCCAGATGCCGCCCATGGTGTAGTGGGAGGCGGGGAAGATCATCATAGGAGTCTCGTAGGGGTTATCGTCGGAGATCATCTGATACATGTCGAAGAGGTTGCCGTAGCGGTCGGCGACGGCGGCCTTGCCCAGACGGTCGATAGCGTACTTGAAGTCGAGGTAAACGGCGTTGCCGGTACCTACGCCGTAGCCGGCGTCGCAGCGTTCCTTGGCGGCGCGGGAAGCGATGTCGCGGGGGCAGAGGTTACCGAAGGCGGGGTAGCGGCGCTCCAGATAGAAGTCGCGGTCCTCGTCGGGGATGTCGGTGGGTTTCTTCTTGCCGGCGCGGATAGCTTCGGCGTCTTCCTTTTTCTTGGGCACCCAGATGCGGCCGTCGTTACGGAGCGATTCGCTCATGAGGGTCAGCTTGGACTGATCTTCGCCGTGAACGGGGATACAGGTGGGGTGGATCTGGGTGAAGGCGAGGTTTGCCAGGTATGCACCCTTGCGGAAGGCCTGGATGGCAGCGGAGCCGTTGCAGCCCATGGCGTTGGTTGAGAGGAAGAAAGCACGGCCGTAACCGCCGGTGGCGAGAACCACGGCGTGGGCGGCGTAGCGTTCGAGCTCACCGGTGACGAGGTTGCGCATGATCACACCGCGGGCGCGGCCGTCGACGAGGACGATGTCGAGCATTTCGCGGCGTACGAAGCTCTTTACGGTACCCTTCTGGATCTGACGGTTCAGCGAGGAGTAGGCGCCGAGGAGCAGCTGCTGGCCGGTCTGGCCTTTGGCGTAGAATGTACGGGAAACCTGGGCGCCGCCGAAGGAGCGGTTGGCCAGCAGGCCGCCGTATTCGCGGGCGAAGGGAACTCCCTGAGCAACGCACTGGTCGATGATGTTGTTGGACACTTCGGCCAGACGGTAAACGTTGGCTTCGCGGGAGCGGAAGTCACCGCCCTTCACGGTGTCGTAGAACAGACGGTAAACCGAGTCGCCGTCGTTCTGGTAGTCCTTGGCTGCGTTGATACCGCCCTGGGCAGCGATCGAGTGAGCGCGGCGGGGGGAATCCTGGATGCAGAAGTTGAGGACGTTGAAGCCCAGCTCGCCGAGGGTCGAGGCGGCGGAAGCGCCGGCCAGACCTGTGCCGACAACGATGATGTCGAGGTGACGCTTGTTGGCGGGGTTAACGAGTTTCTGATGAGCCTTATAGTTGGTCCACTTTTCAGCTACGGGACCTTCGGGGATTTTGCTGTCAATCTGGAATTCAGGAAGTTTCGACGACTCGATGTCGGCGTAGTCCTTCATGATGGGGGTAGAGTCGATCATTCCCTCCAGTTTCTTGAGATCTGCCATATCTGAGTAGTGGTTTAATTGTTAGCGTTATCTTCGGCAGCTTCGACGCAGATGCCGGAACATTCGGTAACTTCGGTGCAGGAAGCCTTGGCGCAGGGTGTTGCAGCGCAGGGAGTTGCGGCGCCGTCATGGGCGGCTGCCATCTCCATATACTGCTCCTGAAGAGCGGGGCAGGAGGTGTAGGTGCCGTTGTGGGCGTTGATGGTGAAGACGATGGCTTCAACGGCGAAGAGGAGCATAACGATGGTTACCCAAGCGTTGCCGATAGCTTTGAGGCGGGGCATCCAGATTTTGCCGTCCCAGCCGCAGCTCTGGAACATCGACCAGAAACCGTGGGTGAGGTGGAACCAGAGGGCAGCGAAACCTACGAGGTAGCAGGCCAGGAAAATCCAGTTGGAGAAGGCCATCTGGAGGAACCAGGTGCCGGCAGCGGGGGGCACGGTCTGGCCGGTAGCGCAGTCGGTGACTTCGAAGCCGCAGATTTCAGCGAGCTGCATCTTGGCCCAGAACTGCACAAGGTGCAGGATCAGGAAAGCCAGCACCACGATGCCGAGCACGAGCATGTTTTTCGATGCCCATTCAACCTGCGGGGGGCGGGAGGTGACCTCGTAGCGCTCGTTACCGCGGGCTTTGCGGTTCTGAACGGTCAGCCACAGAGCGTAGATGATATGCAGCAGGAACAGCGCGGCGATCACGGCCGAACCCACCAGAGCATACCAGTTGGCGCCGAGGAACTCGCATACGACATTGTAGGCCGACGGCCAGAAAATCGCTACTCCGTTCATCAACGCATGGAACGTCACGAATAGGACAAGGACAGCACCGGTTACTGACATAACCAGCTTCCTACCTATGGATGAGGATGTTAACCACATAAGTGTTTTGATTTAGAGTTTTGTATTAAAGTTAAAGTGTTTTTTCAGTGGCGTGGTGCTCGGGGCGCCGTTCCGGTGCCGGGGAACCTATTATCCGACAAAATTAGTGAATATCCGTCAAGTTTACAAGCATTAACGAAAAATTTCGCTATTCCCGGGTGAAATTTTTTTGGATTTCCGATTCATGCCCTGCCGCAAACGGGACGGTTGGAGGGGGAAAGCGGGGGTGTTGGTCAAAAAAGGCGGGGTGGTGGCGGAAAAAGCCGCGCGGGATTTTGCAAAGTTTCGCGATAAATCGTAACTTTGGGGCATAAAAGAAGAATATAAACTCATCATGATGAAGAAGATATTGACATTAATCGCTACAGGAGCGGTCGTGACGGCCGCTCAGGGCGCCCCTCTGACTCCTGAGCAGGCTCTGCAACGCGCTGAGCAGCAGGACGGGATGCGTGCTCCGGCCGAATCCGCGCTGACCCTCAGACGCACAATCAACACCGGTTCGCAGCAGCCGGCTGTGTATCTGTTCGGCAACGTCGGCCGGATGCTCGTGGTCTCTGCCGACGATGCGGTGACCCCCGTGTTAGGGTACATCGACGGTGAAACCTCCGGCGAGATTCCTCCGCAGATGGAGTGGTGGCTCGGCGAATATGCCCGTCAGATTGAATACCTCCGCGCTGAGGCCGACAATGATACCGGTCTGAAAATCAGCCCGATGGTGACCGAAGCCAGGGCTAAAGCCCGCGCCGACCGCGCCCCGATCGCGCCGATGGTGGCGACCGCGTGGAATCAGGATGCCCCCTACAATAACCTCTGCCCGACAATCGGCGGCCGGCGCACCTACACCGGCTGCGTGGCCACCGCCGCCGCCCAGGTGATGAAATATTTCAACTGGCCCGACCAGGGCACCGGCTCGATCACATACTCCGACAACGGCACCTCCCGCTCGCTGGATTTTTCGGCCCAGACCTTCGACTGGAACAACATGCGGAATACTTACAATTACAATTACAGCTACAATCAGCAGACCGGTGCGTTAGTTGCCACCCCCCTGTTCACCGACGTTCAGGCTACCGCCGTGGCAACGCTGATGCGCGCCTGCGGTTACGCCGCCCAGATGAACTACGGCACCGAGGCTTCCGGCGCCCAGTCCTCCGAGATGCTCCGCGGCGCCCAGCTGTATCTGAAATACAATGAGGCTGCCCAGAACATGAGCCGCGACTTCTTCCAGCTCGACCAGTGGGAGGAGATGGTCTACAACAACCTCGCCTCCGTAGGCCCGGTCTACTATTCTGGCGACAACGGTTCCGAGGGGCATGCTTTCGTCTGCGACGGCTACAGCTCCGACGGTTATTTCCACTTCAACTGGGGCTGGGGCGGAGCCTATGACGGCTACTTCCGTCTCGACGCCCTCGTGCCGGAAGGTCAGGGTATCGGCGGCAATACCGGCGGCTTCAACTTCGGTCAGGAGGCTTTCCTGAACTTCACCAAGCCCGGCGCAACCCTGATTGACATCCCCGAACTTGCCCCCGTCACCCAGTACGGCAACCTCTCGGCCACCGTTTCCGGCAACAGCCTGCTATTCACCACCGACCAGGCCGTAAACGCCCCCTACTGCTATAACTCCACCGGCAACAGCCAGCGTCTGGTCTTCGCCATGAAGGTCTACACCGCCGACGGTCTGGACGTATATTACGGCCGCTCCACCACGGCATCGACTTTCGAGCCCAACTCCGGCCCGGTTTCCCAGCTGCTTTCGCTGCCGTCGCGCCTGTTTGACGGCGAATATCTCGCCCGTCCGGTGGTGAAGATCGCCAATACCGACGAATGGCTCGAGTTCAACGCTTATTATTATAATGTATCCTATGTGAACATCACCGTTGCCAACGGTCGGATCACGTCGGTTTCCACCCCGACTCCCGGCTCCGTCGAGGCATCGGACCTCGCGGTCAGCACCGCCGTAGCCATGGGCAGCTACTGCCGCTACAGCTTCACCGCCAACAACCCCGGCAGCATCGCTGTCTCGGAGGAACTGACCCCCTACCTCGCCATCATGTCCGGCAGTTCCATGCAGGCCATCGGCGTCGGCACCGCTTTCAGCGTAACCCTGCAGCCCGGCGAAACCAAGGAATACACCTTCGACACCCCCATCACCCCCGGCAGCGGCTACAGTAGCTACACCGGTTCGGCTTATTTCTGCCTGATTGACAAGAATATGTCGGTCGTAGAGTATATCCCCGTTACTGTTGTCCGCAGTACCGGCTCCGTCACCGCCACCGCCTTCTCGTTTGTCGGCAACGCCCAGCAGGCTATCGCCGACAACCTGCAGTTCAGCTGCGGCGTCCGTGCCACCGGCAGCTTCGCCAAACCCCTCTATGTCGCCATCACCGACCAGACATACGGCAATGTCCTCGCCACATTCGAGACCGAACCGCTGTATCTCTCCTCCGGTGAAACCAAGACCTTCACCGTGGCCGGCGGCTTCGGCGAGGCAACCGTAGGGCAGAGCTACACGGCTCATTTCTGCTACATGGATTCCTACGGACTGAACGCCATGCGCTCCATCAACTTCACCATCGGCGCGATGACGTCGGGCATTGAATCCGCAGGCGCCGGGAGCACCGAGGTCGAAATCAGCCGCGCCGGCGATGTCGTCGCCGTCAGCGCCCCCTCGGAGATTGCCTCTGTTGAGGTCTACGGCATCGACGGCCGCCGCCTGACAGCCGCCGCTTCCCTAACCGGCACTACCGCCGAGCTTTCCGGTCTCCCCGAAGGCATTATGCTGGTGAAAGTCACCCTCGCCGACGGCACCGTCAAGGTTGCAAAACTGGTCCGCTGACCTCCTATGGCCGCCAGACGGTATTAAACTAACATATTTTCTCTCTTATATGAAAAAACTATTGGCAATCCTCGCAGCCGGAGCCTGTCTGCTGGCAGCGCAGGCCGAAACTCTGACTCCCGAGCAGGCTCTCCGCAGAGCTGCCGGCGCCCAGGCCCGCGCGCTCCGCGGCTTCCCCTCGGCCCGCGGCATGAAATTGTCGCGCAAAGTCATTTCACCCTCCACCAAGGAGCCGGTGATGTATGTTTTCAAAGGCCAGGGCTCGATGATTGTGGCCGGCGCTGACGACAACGTGCAGCCCGTGTTAGGCTACATCACCGGCGATGTCTCCGGGAAAATGCCCCCCGAAATGGAATGGTGGCTCAAGCAGTACGCCAAGCAGATCGACTACATGGAGGCTCATCCGAAGAAGTTCCCCAACCGCGGCCAGGAACGTAACATCCGCGGCGACATGACGCCGATAGCGCCGCTGATGACCTCGCAGTGGAACCAGATGGCCCCCTACTACGACTTCGCCCCGGTGGAAAACGGCACCCACTGTTTCACGGGCTGCGCCGCAACCGCCGCGTCGCAGGTGATGTACTACTTCAAATACCCCTCCACGACGCTCCACGGCACCCTCTCCTGCAACTGGCGCGGCACCACCCTGACCCTGCCGATTGACGGGAAGCGTTTCGACTGGAACAACATGAAGCCGGTATACACGTCGGGGCAGTACACCGCGGCCGAGGGTAACGCCGTGGCCTTCCTGATGCAGGCTGTAGGTTACGCCGCGAAAATGAATTATTCCACCTCAGGCTCAGGTGCTTACACCACGGATATGCTCACCGCCCTGAAGTTCTTCGGGTACTCCGACAAAGCGCAGTACGTGCGCCGCGGAAGCACCCTGACCGCCGACTGGGAGAAGATAATCTACGACAACCTGAGGGACTATGGTCCGGTTTACTATGCCGGTTTTTCCAGCGACTACTCCGGCGGCCATGCCTTCGTATGCGACGGCTACCAGGGGCAGGGCTTCTTCCACTTCAACTGGGGGTGGGGCGGCGCCTACGACGGATATTTCCGTCTCGACGCCCTCGTGCCTTCGGGAGTCGGAGCCGGCGGCAACGCAGGCAACTACTCCTATATGCAGGAGGTAATCCTCTACCTCGCTCCCCCTCCCACGCCTACACCCACCGGTAAATCCCCCATTTCGATCAACGGCAACCTGAAAGCCGAGCGTCCCGACGCCCGGGGTCTCGTGGCCTTCACCTCCGACGCTACCGGCGGCAAGATGTGTGTCGAGAACGTTTCCGGCGCCGAAGGAGCCTTCGTTTTCGCCATGGAAGTCACCCGCAAGGGGGGAGGCGGTTCGCCGGTTTACGGTCCTGCCTCGTCGAGGGTCACCCTGAAGCCGGGTGTCGGAATCCGCCGCCTGATGCTGAAGCTGCCCGCGAACCTCGCCGACGGCACCTATGTTGTCCGCCCGGTAGTCAGCAAAGCCGGCGAACACTCCTGGCAGACGCTGAACCACTCCGAAGGCGCCATAGCGTCGTATTCCATAGTTATCAAAAATGGCAAAGCCATATCGGTGAAGTAGCCCTCCACGCAAAAACTGAACTCCAAATGAAACTTATATATACATTACCGCTGCTGCTCGGCGTCGTCGCAGCCTCCTGCAGCTCCTGCTCTTCCTCGAAGAAGCAGGCCGAAACCGAGGTGGAAGTCGACCAGTCGATTATTACCTCGATTCCCCCCGCCATGACCCCCTCCGCTCCCGCAGACTCCGCCGCGGCTCCCGGGGCAATCCCTCCCGGAGCCATGAACGTGCCGGGAGCCGTGCCTCCCGGTGCTCCCCCTGCCGCCGTGCCCCCTCCCGGCGCCTCCGGAGTCCCCGCCCCGGTGTCGCCCGACGCCGCCACAACAGCCTTAGTCCCCGTTTCCACCATGCCCGCAACCCCAGTCCCCTCCATGCTCCCGAAGGCTATCCTTTACAAGACCTCCGGCGACTACCTCAACAACGTGCCTGTGCAGATAGCTGCCGACGGCTCGCTCATCGGCTTCCCCGCCCCGACCGACATCCCCGCTGATGCTCGGCCCGTAGTGCTCGCCAAAGGCTGGATTCTCAGCCCGATAGGTGTCAGCACCAACTCGGTGTTCACCAAGTGGACCCTCGACGAATACCGCGCCCTCAAGGAGTGCCCCACTCCCGCTGAGATTCTCAAGGCCATCATCCCCGGCGCCAAGGTGACCATCACCATCCAGGCCCCCATGACTCTCCCCGAGGCCCTGGCCGACACCGCCGCCGTGAACCGATTCCTCACCCCGCAGCCCCGTCAGTAACCGCGCATGGCTGCCCAACCGACCCTTTACCTCGATATCCTCGGATGCGGCTCCGCCACACCCTCGCGGCGCCATCTGCCTGCCTGTCAAGTGATTGAACGCAACAGGGAGCTGCTGATGGTTGATTGCGGCGAGGGGGCGCAGCGCTCCATGATGCTGCAGGGGCTGAGCTTTACCCGCCTGCGCCATATCTTCATCTCGCATCTCCACGGCGACCACGTGCTCGGACTGCCCGGCCTGCTCTCTACCCTTTCGCTCCATCAGATGGGGGGGACGCTGACGGTCCACACCTTCGAGGACGGCGCTAAGATTCTGCAGCAGATCGTCGACTATTTCTGCCGAGAGCGCTCCTTCGACCTCGAGTTCAATATCCTCGATCCGACGCGCCGTCAGGTAGCCCTGGAGACCAAGTCGATGGTCGTGGAGGCTTTCCCGCTGAAACACAGGGTGCCCTGCGTGGGATATCTGTTCCGCGAGGCTCCGAAGCCGCGGCATATCATAGCCGACGCTGTGAAGTTCTTTCAGGTGCCTGTCAGCCAGATGAAAGCGATCAAGGATGGGGCGGATTTCGTGACCCCCGACGGTCGTGTGATCGAAAACGCGCGGCTCACCACCGACGCCGACCACTCGTGCAGCTACGCCTACTGTTCCGACACGCTCTATGACCCCTCGCTCGTGGAGGTTGTCCGCGGCGTCGACCTGCTGTATCACGAGGCGACCTACGCCGACGATTGCCGGCAGAAGGCCCGCGAACGGTTCCACTCCACCGCCTCCGAGGCTGCCACGATAGCCCGCGACGCCGGAGTCGGGAAGCTCCTTCTGGGTCATTACTCCAAGGCCTATCAGGATGAGGAGCAGCACCTTCGTGAGGCGCGCGCCATTTTTCCCGAGACCTACCTCGCCCGGGAAGGTCTCCGTATTCCTGTCTGATTATCCGTATACCTGTCTGATTATGTGTAAAAAATCCGGATATTCTGCTTTGCTGCGTCCGCTGCTCATATTAATATATGTGTGGGCAGCGTTCGGCGTGCGCGCCGACGACACAGCTGTCGGCGCAATCCACAACCCGGCGCCGGTGGATTTCACTTTCACCGACCGCGACAGCGTGGAGCGCACCCTCTTCGGTGTGATGGACAAGCTGCCGGCCGGTGCGGAGGTGTATCTGCTCCTCTTCGACCCGGACTGCGGAGAGTGTCATGGCAAAATCGCTGAACTGCAGGCCGATGCCGCGCTATCCGCCGCGCTGGAGGGGGGGAAGGCCGCCGTTGTGGCCGTCTACCCCGTGGATGCCCCGCCGGAACCCGACGATCCCAATCTCCCGATGTACATCCGGGCCTGCGAAACCCTCCCCGCCACCTGGGTTGTCGGCATAGACAACGGTTCGATTTTCGACGCCGACGCCTACATCTGGGACAGCCTCCCGCTGCTCCTTCATTTTACCAAGTAATATGTCAAAACCCCTCCGTTTCTTCGTGAGCGCCGGCGAGGCCTCCGGCGACCTCCATGCCGGCGACCTGCTGCGCGAAATCCTCCGCCGGGAGCCTTCGGCTCAGATTACCTTTCTCGGCGGCGACATGATGGCCGCTGCCGTCGGCCATGAGCCGTTGATTCATTACAAGGAGATGGCCTACATGGGGTTCGCCGAGGTACTCCGCCACCTCCCCTCCATCGCCAAAAACCTTCAGACCGCCCGCGAAACCATCGAGCGGGAGCGCCCCGACGCTCTGATTCTCATCGACTATCCGTCGTTTAACCTTAAGCTGGCGAAGTTTGCCAAGAAGCTGGGAATCAAGGTTTTCTATTACATCGCACCGAAGGTATGGGCCTGGAAGGAGTGGCGCGTCAAGCAGATGCGCCGCTACTGCGACCGTGTGCTGTCGATTCTCCCCTTCGAGGAGACATATTTCCGCTGCAAGGGGCTCGAGGTGCAGTATGTCGGCAATCCGTCGGTGGCCGAAGTGGAGGCCCGCTGGGCCGCAATGCCCACCCGCGCCGAGCTGAACCTCCGTTGGGGTCTCGACCCGAACCGTCCGATTCTGGCGATTGTGCCGGGAAGCCGCCGTGGCGAAATCCGCAACAATCTCCCGCACATGGTCGAGGCTGCGCTGAATTTCCCGCAGCTGCAGCCCGTGGTGTCGGTGGCGCCGGGTATCTCCCGCGAGTTTTTCGACACCCTCGGGATCGAAAAACTGGCCCACATGCCGAAGGTCGAGAACGCCACATTCCCCCTGATGGCCCACGCCGAGGTGGCGCTGGTCACCTCCGGCACCGCCTCGCTGGAGTGCGCGCTGTTAGGCACTCCGCAGGTGGTATGTTACCGCTCGAACGGCAAGAAATGGTTCTATAACCTTATGAGTCATGTGCTTACCTGTCCGCATGTCACGCTCCCGAACCTCGTGGCCAACGGGCTGGAGGGGGAGCGGTATGCCAACGAGATTGTGCCGGAGCTGCTGATGCACCATTGCAACGCCGCGGAGATGACCGAACATCTCCGCGATATCCTCCCAGGTGCTCCCGGCCGGCAGAAGATGCTCGACGGCTACGCCCGCATGCGCGCCCGGCTCACCGACAATTCCGCTCCCGCCACTGCGGCCGAAGCAATCCTGTCGGCGCTGAAGTGAACAGGCCGGAAGCTGCACTGAATTCCGGCGGCGGGTGCATTGCTTTGTAGCCGTTGTCGCTACATGAATCTTGTCTATATCACGGATTCTGACGAAATTACGCGATGTTTTCCGCTTTTTGCCCGCTTTTCGTGGCAAAATGCTATGGATTTCCGAAAAATTGTGTAATTTTGCATTACGTTCCCCGAGGCCGGAAGGTCTCTCCGACACATACACTTCGAATTCATTACGTTAACTATGGACAAACTTTCATGTATCGATAAACTCGACCGTCATATTCTCTCGATTGTAATGCACAATGCCCGAATCCCGTCAAAGGATATTGCCCAGGAGTGCGGCGTATCGCGCGCTGCAATCCATCAGCGAATCCAGCGGATGATTGAGCTGGGAATCATCACCGGCTCGGGCTATCAGGTGAATCCCAAACTGTTAGGCTACTCCACCTGCACCTATATCGGCGTGAACCTCGAGCGCGGCGCAATCTACAAGGATGTGGTGCCCGAACTCGAGAAGATTCCCGAGGTTATCGAATGTCATTTCACCACCGGTCCGTACACCATGCTGATCAAACTGTATGTGCGCGATAATGAGCATCTTATGGATATGCTCAACAACAAAATCCAGATGATTCCCGGCGTCATCGGCACCGAGACCCTCATCTCGCTCGACAATTCCATCCAGCGCCAGATTCCGCTGATAAACTGAGAAATCAGGGCGCCTGGACCCCTCTGTGAACTGTTATGATTATAGGCTTCGACGGCAAACGCGCTGTCTTCAACAATACCGGCCTGGGCAACTACGCCCGGCTTCTGGTGGAGGTCCTGGCAAAGGAATACCCCGACAACAACTACCGCCTCTACACTCCCGGATTGCGGAGCAATTCGCGGCTGAAACGGCTGCTGAAGCTCCCGAACGTCGACCTCGTGACCCCGCGGAGTGTGTTCTGGCGCTCCTTCGGTTCGCTGTGGCGCAGCCACGGGGTGACCTCCGACCTCGCCGAGGACGGCGTCACGCTGTTTCACGGTCTGTCGGGTGATATCCCCGACAATCTCCGGGGGGCGCATATACCCTCGGTGGTGACTATTCATGATGCTGTTTTCCGGCGTTTTCCGGAGGATTTCAGCTATCTCGACCGGACGGTTTATGACCGCGCATGCCGCTATGCCGCGCAGCATGCTGACCGCATCATCGCCATCTCGGAGTGCACCGCCCGCGACATCGTGAATTATTACGGCGTGTCGCGCGAGAGAATCGATGTCATTTACCAGGGATGCCACGAGCAGTTCCATACTCGTCCGTCCGACGAGGTAATCGCCTCAACCAAAGTCAAATACGGGCTGAAACGCCCATACATCATCTCCGTCGGGACCATCGAACCCCGCAAGAACCAGATGATGGCTGTCCGCGGCCTCGCCGGGCTCTCCGATGAGGTCGATCTGGTGCTCGTCGGGCGCCGCACCCCCTACGTCAAGCTCATAGATCGGATTGCCGGACAGTATTCGCTGACCTCGAGGGTGAAGATTCTGGACCGCGCGGACTTCGCCGACCTCCCGGCGCTCTACGCCGGGGCGTATATGTCCTCCTACACCTCGCGCTACGAGGGGTTCGGCATCCCCGTAATCGAGAGCCTCAGCGTCGGCACTCCGGTGATTATCGCCTCCGGGTCCAGTCTGGAGGAGGCTGCCGGGCCGTCGCAGCAGGTTGTCCACCCCGACGATGTGGAGGGGTGGATCGCGGCCATCCGGGATATCACCGACCATCCCGGCTCCCGCGCGAAGCTCGCCGCCCAGGGCCGCGAATATGTGGCCCGCTTCTCCGACGCCGCCATGGCGCGCCAGACCATGGCCACCTATCAGCGCGCCATCGCCGAAGCCCGCTTTTAGGGCGAGCCGCAGGCTCGTCCCACTGTAGCGCGCCTGGCCCCCCACCGGCGCCCCCGGCTTTCGGGCTGGCTTCGGCCGAGCCGCCTGGTTGGGCTGCCCGGCTGGGTTGCGGACCCGCTTTTTTGTTACTGTTCAGCCGGCTTGCCGGCGCCCTGCTTTGAAATGAAAGAAACCCGAAATACCCCCCTTGAAGGTAAGCGCCTGCTGGTTGTCGGCGCCGGCGGCTTCATCGGCGGCTTCATCTGCAGCGAAGGCCTTCGCCGCGGAATGAAAGTCACCGCCGCTGTCCGCGAAACCACCAGCCGCCGCTACCTCACCGACCCCGCCCTCGAATTCCTGGTCCTCGACTACGACGACCCGGAGGCCATGGAGCAGGCCATCGCCGCCTGCGAACCCTGGGATTTTGTCATCCACAACCTCGGGGCCACCAAGGCCGCGACCTTCCCGGAGTTCAACCTCGTGAACTTCGAGTATCTCCGCCGCATGGTCGAAGCCCTGAAAAAGACCGGCCATGAGCCGCAGAACTTCCTGTATATGAGCTCGTTGTCGGCCCTCGGTCCGGGCGACGAGAAGGGCTACACCCCCCTCTCCGCCGCCACTGTCCCGAACCCCAACACCCGCTACGGCCTTTCCAAAATCAAAGCCGAGCAATACCTGGAGTTCCAGGCCGGAATCCCTTATGTAATCTTCCGTCCAACAGGCGTTTACGGCCCTCACGAGAAGGACTACCTGATGATGATCAAGTCGATCGACAGTCACTTCGACTTCGGCGTCGGCTACCGCAAGCAGCTGCTGACCTTCATCTATGTCGACGACCTGGTGAACGCCATGTTCGACGCCCTCGCCGCCGGGGTTACCGGCCGGAAATACATCATCTCCGAGGAACGTTCCTACACCCAGAAGGAGTTCCGCGACATCGTAGCCGAGGAGCTCGGCGGCAAGTTCGTGATTCCGGTGAAACTGCCGATGTGGGCCGTATGGGTGGCGTCGTTTGTGGCCGAAAAGATCGGTCATTTCCGTGCCAAACCCTCCACGCTGAACCGCGACAAGTTCAAGATCATGAAGCAGCGCAACTGGCAGGCCGACGTCTCCGACGCCGTCCGCGACTTCGGATTCCGCAGCCGCGTTGACCTCCGCGAGGGAATCCGCCGCACGGTCGCAGCCTACAAGGAGAGCAAAAAACGCAAAAAATCCTGAGCCATGAAAGCTGAAGATAACAAACCGGAATCGGTGGTTCAGACCGCCAGGCAGCGCGTACCCTGGTGGATGTATGTGGTGATTGTGCTCTGCGCAATGCCTGGACTTGCGTTCCCCTTCGCTGCGCCGCTGTTGATATCCAACAACCTGGATATCCGCGGGTTGGCGTGGTTCTATCCGGTATATGTGCTTGCCTCGGCAATCATTGCATGGCAGTGTTATGGCCGCCGCACATACCTCTGCTGGATCATCCTTGCGCTGATGCTCATCAGCCACGCCGCCTTCTTCTACCTTGCCTACACCCTCGGTGCCCCCGCACCGCTGCGATAAATAATCAAAAATTTTTGTCCCGGCTCCCGAGCTTCAGCTCGGTCCTTCACCCCCCCCTTCTGTATCATGAAGAAAAAACTCGTCATCTCCACCGGCGCCGGCATGAGCGCCGAGAGCGGTATCAACACCTTCCGCGACTCCGGCGGCCTCTGGGAAAACTACAACGTGATGGACGTAGCCTCGGCCGACGGTTTCGCCCGCAATCCCAAGCTCATCCACGACTTCTACAACGCCCGCCGCAACGAACTCCTCAAGGCCAAACCCAACGCCGGGCACCTCGGACTGGTTGACCTCGAGAAATATTTCGACGTCTACATCATCACCCAGAATGTCGACAACCTCCATGAACAGGCCGGCTCGAAGAACGTGCTGCACCTCCACGGCGAGCTGATGAAGGTCCGCGCCCTCGACGACGAGTCGAAGGTCTATGAACTCCACCCCGGCGATGCCAATTTCAACACCTCCCCCGACACGGTCATTGACGGCCACCATGTCCGCCCGCACATCGTATTTTTCCAAGAGGCCGTTCCCAACATCGAACCGGCCGTAGAGCTGGTTCAGGAAGCCGACGTGTTTGTAGTCATCGGCACCTCGCTCAACGTTTACCCTGCCGCCGGACTGCTCCACTACGTCCGCCGCGGCGTCCCCGTATATTACATCGACCCGCACCCCGCCGCCGTCCCCGCCGGTGTCACCGTCCTCCCCCTCCCCGCCACCAAAGGGGTCGAGCGCCTCGCCGAGCTCCTCGGTGTCAAGAAATAGCAAACGCTAAAACAATTCTTTCTGTAACATTGTTGTAACACTGAAGAGCGACAAATCCGGCCGGAATCTGCGATGGAGCCGGACACAAGGCTCCGGTGGATAAAAAGTTACGGTTATGGAAAGAAAAATCAGCGTCAAAGACATCATTTACAAGCATATATGGTCCGCACTACTGCTGGCAGTCCTGGTCTCCCTCTCGGCTGCCTGCAGCCCCTCTGACACCCCCTCCTCCCACCTCGCCTCCACCCCTCCTCCTCCCCCAACTTCAGTTCCCTCCACCCCCTCGTAGCCTTTTTCAGTAAAACTGTAAAATACTGGAGGCCAGTCAAACACTGAAATCATAATATAGCAAAAGCGCGCTACCGAAGAGAACTCGGTGGCGCGCTTTGGTATTGTTTGATGGTTTCAGACCGAAATCCGGGAGATTTCAGCCTTGACTCCGAGGGAGGATCAGTTGATGATGTCGAAGCCGGTGTAGCGGCGGAGACATTCGGGGACGATGATGCCTTCGGGGGTCTGGTTGTTTTCGAGGAGGGCGGCGACGATGCGGGGAAGGGCCAGGGCGGAGCCGTTGAGGGTGTGGCAGAAGCGGGTCTTTTTGTCGGCACCGCGGTAGCGGCACTTCAGGCGGTTGGCCTGGTAGGTTTCGAAGTTGGAGACGGAGCTTACTTCGAGCCAGCGTTTCTGGGCTGCGGACCATACTTCGAAGTCGAAGGTGATGGCGGAGGTGAAGCTCATGTCGCCGCCGCAGAGGCGCAGGATGTGCCAGGGGAGACCGAGTTTCTCAAGGAGGCCCTGGACGTGGTCTTTCATCTGTTCGAGGGCGGCGTAGGAGTTCTCGGGTTTTTCGATGCGGACGATTTCGACTTTGTCGAACTGGTGGAGGCGGTTGAGGCCGCGGACATCCTTGCCGTAGCTGCCGGCTTCGCGGCGGAAGCATGCGGAGTATGCGCAGTTTTTCTTGGGGAGTTCGGCTTCGGGGATGATTACGTCGCGGTAGATGTTGGTGACGGGGACTTCGGCGGTGGGGATGAGGTAGAGGTCGTCGAGTTCGCAGTGATACATCTGTGCTTCCTTGTCGGGGAGCTGTCCGGTGCCGTAGGCCGAGGCGGCGTTAACGACGTAGGGGGGCTCGATTTCGGTGTAGCCGGCGGCGTTGGCTTCGTCGAGGAAGAACTGGATGAGGGCGCGCTGCAGGCGGGCACCCTTGCCGGTGTAGACGGGGAAGCCGGCGCCGGTGATTTTCACGCCGAGGTCGAAGTCGATGAGGTTGTATTTCTTGGCGAGGTCCCAGTGGGGGAGGGCATCTTCGGGGAGGTCGGGCATCGGGCCACCGGTTTTCTCGACGACATTGTCGGCGGCGGAGAGGCCGGCGGGCACCATGTCGCAGGGGAGGTTGGGGATGGTGCAGAGGAGCTCGTGCTGTTCCTTTTCGACCATGTCGAGCTGGCGGGCGATTTCCTTCTGGGCCTCTTTGAGCTGGCCGACGGCGGCTTTTGCGGCTTCGGCTTCATCCTTTTTGCCGGCCTTCATGAGCTGGCCGATGGATGCGGCGAGCTTGTTGAGCTCGGCGGCCTTGGTGTCGTTGTCGAGCTGGAGCTGACGGCGGCGGTCGTCGAGTTCGAGGACGTGGTTGATGGGTTCTTTACCGTCGAACCCTTTGATGGCGAGGCGTTCCACCACCTTGGCGGGATCAGCCTTTATCTGTTGGAGTGTTAACATCGTGGGAATTTAAGTCGGGCGGGCCCGACTTAAGGTTTATGGGTTGAGGGGTTTATGGGTTGAGGAGTTGAGGGGTTTAGGAGTTGAGGAGTTCCTTGACTTTCGCGGAAATTTCGCGGCCTTCGGCCTGACCGGCGAGCTCTTTTGAGGCAACGCCCATGACTTTGCCCATCTCCTTGGGGGAGGTGGCGCCTACGCGGGCGATGATTTCCTTAAGCCGGGCGGTGAGCTCCTCGGGCGAGAGGCTCTTGGGCATGTACTGCTGGATTACTTCAGCCTGAGCTATTTCCTCGGAGGCGAGCTCGGGGCGGTTCTGCTGGGTATAGATTTCGGCGCTTTCCTTGCGCTGCTTCACCATTTTTGCGAGGATAGAGACGGCCTTCTCGTCGGAGAGCTGACCATCGGCGCCCTTGGCGGTCTTGGCCTCCAGGAACTCCTTTTTAATTCCGCGGAGAGCCTCGAGGGTCTGGTGGTCGCGGGCCAGCATCGCCTTCTTGATGTCCTCCGAAACGCGGTCAAAGAGATTCATAGTCGATATATTTGGAGTTAAATGTTTACTGAGTTGCAAATCAACCGCAAAGTTACACAGATTCGGCCAACTGAGCAAATTTTTTTGTCAATGGCGGAGTACGGGCCAGAGGTAGGTGCGGAGGGCGGCGGTGAGCTGCTGTTCGCGGCCGCCGAGGTAGCCGTCGAGCAGGGCGTGGAAGCGCGGGGAGTGGTTCATCTCCGACAGATGGGCCAGCTCATGCAGGATTACGTAGTCGCGGAGTTCCTGGGGGAGGAACACCAGCACGTAGCTCAGGCGGATGATGCCGTTGGCGTTGCAGGTGCCGAGGATGCGGTGGCCGGTGGAGATTTTCCAGCCCAGGGGGTAGCGGTTGATGGATTCGGCGAGCTGGCGGGCGCGGGGGAGGAGCAGCTCGGGGGCGATGCGCCGGGCCATACGGCAGAGGAGCCCCGAGATGGCGCGGGTGGTGGCGTCGGTGTTCATGTCGATTTCGCAGCCTACTTCTATGGCTCCGACGGGGAGCGAGGGGGTGGCGAGGATGGTGGTCGGGGCCACGCGCTGCGTGGTGATCCGGATTTCAACGCCGGGGAACGAGAGGAGCTGCCCCTCGGTGTAGCGGAGCGTAGGGCGGCAGGCCAGGAGCCTGGGGGCCAGTTCGTTGAGTATGCGGTTGAGGGTCGGAAGCGGGGCGGGGGCGGGAATGTTGAGGTTCACCAGCCCGTTTTTCCAGCGGGCTGTGGCCTGGCGGGAGTTTCGCCGCACTGTTACGCGGACTTTTCCGAGGCTTTCGTGGATTATTTCTCCGAGGAGGGGCAATTGGGTTTATGAGTTGAGGAGTTGAGGAGTTGAGGAGTTGAGGGGGGGAGGGGTTCAGTTGCCGAGGCCGAGCTTGGAGCGGAGGGTGTCGACGAAGCAGTGGCCGGGGACGGTCACG
>CABUTS010000037.1 GCA_902494515.1 uncultured Muribaculaceae bacterium
GATTCGGTGAAGGGGCCGAAGGTGGTTGCAATCCAGGGGATGGCATCGGGGGTGACGGCGGGGGGGAAGCTGTCGGTCAGGGCGGTGTGGATGAGGGTGGCGATGGTGTTGCTGTTGCTTTTGCCGGTGCGGCCAAGGTAGATGCACAGCTCGCGGCCGGCACGGGTGCAGGCCACGTAAATCTGGTTCAGGGCGTCGATGGCGTGCTCAAGGATGTAGGCGCGCGCGGCTTTCTGCATCGCCGGGATGCTCTCGTATTCCGCTTTGTGGGTCAGAGGGATGTACTTCGGGACGTAGGGGCGGATGTCGTCGGGGAAAAAGGAGGGGTCGAGGCTGTACCAGCCGATGCCCTTGTATCGTACAAGCTCGGTGGTGGTGTAGGGGATGTGGACGCAGGGGAACTCGAGACCCTTGGATTTGTGGATTGTCATCACGCTGAGGGCGTTCATCCCTTCGGGGGCGGGGAGCGAGAGTTTGTCCTTCTTGGTGTCCCACCATTTCAGGAAGGAGAGGATGTCGTTGTCGCCGGATTCGGAGAATTCGAGCACGAAGTCCTGGAAAGCGGAGATGAAGGCGGCCTGCTCCCGGCGGATTCCGGCGGGAAGGAGGAGGCGTACAATCTCCTCGGTGACGGCGAAGAGATTGGGACATTCGAGCGAGGCGAGCTTCCGCAGGGTGGCCTCGAGGGAATCGAGCTTTTCGTTTACGATGCCGGAGTCGGGATCCAGCTCGGCGATGGCCCGGGCGAAAGCCTCGACGGGCCCGGATTCGGGGCTTTCGGGTTCAGAAATTGCAGCTTCGGGGGTGTCAGCTTCGGGAGCGTCGGGGAGGCCGGCGGCGAGGGTCTGGAAGCGATGGATCAGTCGGTTGCGGCGGTATGCGGGGTTCTCTGTGGGGTTGGCGTCGGGATCCGGAGCCTCGAGGAACTCCGGGGTGGTGATCAGGCGGAGGATGGCGACAATCATCTGCACTGCCGTGGATGAGGAGATTGACATGGAGTCGGCGGAGATGATGTTGACCTTTCGGCCGCCGTTCCATTTTCCTTCGTTCATGAGAGCCATAAGGTAGTCGATGACCTTTTCCCCTTCGAAGTGCCTGTAAACCAGGATGCAGATGTCTTTGGGGAGGTAGCCGGCGGCGAGCTGGCGCTCGATTTCGCGGGCCATCGGCTCAAGCACGGGGTCGGGGGCAACGACGGCGGAATCCGGGGCAACGACTGCGGAATCCGGAGCCGCCGGCTCCGGCGCAGTAACCCCAGAGGAGGCAGGGGGAAGCTCGTAGAAGACTTTGACGTAGCCGTGGTTGGTGAGGTTTTTGGGGGCAACCTGCTGGATGACACCGGAATAGGTCGTGGTGGCGACGGTGGTCTGGAGATCCCGGTCGATGAGGTGCGGGATGCGGGTGAAGAGGGTGTTGTTGAAGACAACGACCTCGCGGGTGCTTCGCCAGTTGGTGTTTTCCGCGACCTGATTTCCCTTGATTTCGACATCGGCGATGGCCGAGGCCTCCTGCACGACGATGGTGTTGAGCAGCTCCGGGTTGGAGTTGCGGAAACGGTAGATACACTGCTTGACGTCGCCGATAATCAGGTCGGACTGGCCGCGCGAAAGGCTCTCGGCGACCAGCGGACGGAGGTTCGCCCACTGCATTTCGGAGGTGTCCTGAAATTCGTCGATGAGGAAGTGGTTGAGAACCTGACCGAGACGCTCATAGACGAACGGGACGTCGGAGTCGTTGATTACAGCGCGCAGCAGCGAGTTGGTGTCGCCGAGCAGAAACGCTTCATTTTCAAGGCAATACTCATGCAGCCGCCGGCAGGCTTCGCCGAACAGTCCGATGATGTAGCTCTGACGGATCAGCTGGCCGTAGAACTTGTTGTTCCAGTAATAGCGGGTGCAGGCGTCGGCGAGCCGCTGACAGTCGTCGGCGGTGCCGGGCGCCCATCTCGCGACATCGGCCTTTTTCCCGGCGACGGTGCCGTCGAGACTGACCTTGGGGAGTGTGCCGTTCTTTTTGACGTCGATTTTGTCGGCTCGTTCTTCCTGGCAGGCCGTCACAATCTTCAGGAAATTGCCGGTCAGCAGGGCGCCGCCGTCGGTTTTCGCCAGCAGGGCCGAGGCCATGGACTTCAGGGTGTTTTTCTCACGGGCGAGGTGGGCGCGCATGCTGTCGACGAAGTTCGCGAGCATCGCCGGGTCGTCGATGTACGAGGAAATCAGCTTCTCGTTCTTGCGGAAAGTTTCGTCGCGGAGGTCAGAAATGGTCTTGCGCAGTTCCCTGTTGATATTGGATGAGGGGGAGAGGATGTTGGATTCGCGCCCCTCCTCCACGTTGATGTCCATATACTGCTGCAGCCAGCTGACGAGCCGCTGCTGGCGCTGGCGGTCCTCCTTCGAAAGACCGGCGGGATTGACGTTCACGGAGCTGATCATCTTTGCCACGGCCAGCGCCACGGGGTATTCCTCGCTGATTTCGAGGTTGAACTGCTCCGGGAGGTCGAGCTCGTTGGCGAAGATGCGGAGCACCTTCTGGAAGAAAGCGTCGATGGTGGAGACGTTGAACCAGGAGAAGTTATACAGCAGGTCGGCCAGCGCCAGATGGGCGGCGTCGGAAACCTGCTGCGGGGTCGCTGCGAAAGCTTTGCAGAGATTGTCGATATACGGGCTCTGCTTCCCGTCGGTGGGGTTGGCCAGGATGCTCAGTTCCTTGATGATTCGGTTTGTCATCTCCTGGGTGGCCTTGTTGGTGAAGGTGATGGCCAGAATGCGGCCGTGGGCTTTCGGTTTGCAGAAACCGTAAGCCGAGGGCTTGAACAGACGGAGTTTCCCAGATTCATCGGGCTGGCCCAGGAGCAGGGTGATGTACTTGAGGGTCAGCTGGAAGGTCTTGCCGGAGCCGGCGGAGGCTTTGTGGATTGTCAGCACTGCAGGGATGAATTATGGATAAACCTGCAAGGACATGCCGCGGCATGTCCTTGCAGGGAATACTATGTGTCTTGATTACTTCACGGGCACTGTGAGGGTGGCGCGCTTTACGCCGGGGGCGGTGACCTTCAGGGTCAGGTCGCCGGGAGTCTTGCCGGAGCGCAGGATGGCGGTGGCGGCGCCGCTGAACAGCTTCATCTCGGGGTTCTGGAAGGGGAGCAGGCAGGTGGGGTCGCCGTTGGCGGTGGCCTCGAAGGTGCCGGCGCCCTCAACCTTGAACTTCACCAGACGGGAGTCGGTCGGGACGATGTTCCCATCCTTGTCGGCGACCTGCACGGTCACATAGAGGAGGTCGTCGCCGTTGGCTGCGAGTTCCTTGCGGGCCGGGGTGAGCACCAGGTGGTGGGCCTTGCCGGCGGTGCGGACAACCTTTTCGGCGGCCTTGTTGCCGTTCTTGTCATAAGCCACAACGCGAAGCTCGCCCGGCTCATAGCGGGTATCGTTCCACATCAGGCGGTAGCGGTTGTAGACGGTGGAGTCGTTCTTCTCGCGGACCCCCTGGCTCTTGCCGTTGATAAACAGCTCGGCCTTCGGGAAGTTGGTGTAGACAAACACCGGGGTAACTTCCCCCTCGCGCCCTTTCCAGTTCCAGTGGGGGAGCACATGGAGGGTGTTGTCATCCTTGTTCCACTGCGAGCGGTAGAGGTAGTAGCGGTCCTTGGGGAGCGATGCGAGATCGATGATGCCGAATACCGAGGAGTGGTTGGGCCATGCGTCGGTGTCGTAGGGGGAGGGTTCGCCGAGGTAGTCGAAACCGGTCCAGACGAACTGGCCGAGCACCCAGGGGTGGTCGTCGTCGCGGGCAAAGTCGAGGTCGGGGAGGTTCGACCAGGAGCAGGACTCGTTGTCGTAGCTGTTCGACTGATTGTCGGGGTGCATGGCAACATGGTGGCCGTCGGCGCCGGGGAATTCAACCGGGAAGTGGTATACGCCGCGCGAGGAGACGGTGGATGCTGTCTCGGAGCCGAGCACGAGCTGCTGGGGGAGACGGGCATAGATGCTATCGTAGAACTGCGGCTTGTAGTTGAAGCCGGGGATGTCAAGGGCGGCGGCGAAACCGTTGTCGAGCACGGAGCCGATCTGGTCCATGCCGCAGGTTACCGGGCGGGTGGGGTCGAGCCGGTGAACCAGACCCTGGAGCATTTCAAGTTCCTTCATTCCGGGAGGACCCCACTGCGAGGGGACCTCGTTGCCGATGGACCACATCACTACCGAGGGGCTGTTGCGGAAGTGCTTCACCATGTTGGTGACATCCTTTTCGGCCCATTCGTTGAACACGGAGCCGTAGCCGTTGGGCGACTTGGGCTGGAAACCCCAGTCGTCGAAGGGCTCGACCATCATCATTATGCCCATTTCGTCGCAGAGCTCCACGAGTTCGGGGGCAGGCATGTTGTGGGAGGTGCGGATGGCGTTTACGCCCATATCCTTCAGGAGTTCAATCTGGTGGCGGAGGGCCGAGCGGTTTACGGCGGCGCCGAGCGGGCCGAGGTCATGGTGGTTGCAGACACCGCGGAACTTGGTGGGTTTGCCGTTGAGGAAGAAGCCCTTCGAGGGGATGTATTCAAGGGAGCGGATGCCGAAACGGGTGGTGTAGCTGTCCTGGACCTTGCCGTCGAGCGACAGGGTGGTGACGGCCTTGTAGAGGGCGGGATTTTCGGGCGACCAGAGGTCGGGCTTGTCGACGAGGAAGTTCTGGGAGAATTCCTGACCGCGGGCGATGTAGGTGGAGTTGTCGCGGGCAACTTCCTTGCCGTCAGGACCGTAGATTACGGTGGAGACGCCGACCTTGTCGCCGTAGGGCCAGTCCTTGAACTGCTTTGCGCCGGCGATTTCGAGGGTCAGATGCACCGAGGCGTAGTCCTCGCCGACCCGCGGGGTGGTGACGTAGGTGCCCCATACGGGGATGTGCAGGGCGTTGGTCTCGACGAGGCGGACGTTGCGGTAGAGTCCGGCGCCGGGATACCAGCGCGAGGCGCGCTCGAAGTTCTCGAGTTCCACGAGCAGGTCGTTTGAACCGGGACGGAGGTCCTTGTTGTCGAGGTCAATGTAGAAAGAGTTGTAGCCGTAGGGCCATTTTGCGACCTCCTTGCCGTTGACTTTGACGGAGGCGTTAGCCATGGCGCCGTCGAACATCAGGGTGAAGTGGCGGCCTGCGGTGTCGGGGATTTCGATTGTGCGGCGGTAGGAACCTTTGCCGATGAAGGGGAGACCGCCGGTGCGGCCGGTCTTCACGGTCTTTTCAGTTTCGCCGTTCTGGGTTACTGCGACCTCCTGGAGGTCGTTTGCGCGGTCGAAGGGACCGTAGATGGCCCAGTCGTGGGGGACGCGGACGCTCTGCCATTCCTTAGCGTCGGCAGCTGCGCCCTTGGTGAATTCCCAACCTTCGGAGAGGGTGGTGACGTTGCGTTGGGCGGATGCGCTGAAACCGGCGAGGCCTGCGGCGAGAACGAATAGTGTCAGAAAGTTTCTCATGAGTAAGATATAGAGCTCTGTATGAGTGTGAAATCGGTGGATACGGGAGCCGGGGGCGCCGGCTCTGTAGATTAACGCAAAGGTAGCTAAAAAAAGTATAAAACGCAATGTCCCGCTGCTGAATTTTGGGAATTTTTAAGGAAACGCTCAGGTTTAGGGAAACGCAGTTTATACGAGAACGCTCAATTTATAAGGAAACGCTCAGTCGAGGAAGACGAGGTAGACGGCGGCGATGAGGAGGGCGAAGGCGGCGAAGTGGTTCCAGTGGAGGGATTCCCCCTTGAAGAGGACCACTGTGAAGATGGTGAAGACCACCAGAGTTATGACTTCCTGGATGACTTTGAGCTGCATCAGGGTGAAGGGACCGCCGTTGCCGGTGAAGCCGATGCGGTTGGCGGGCACCTGACAGCAGTATTCGAGCAGCGCGATGGCCCAGGAGAAGAGGATAACGACAAAGAGGGGGGTAGAGTTGGTGAAGATGTTCATTTGCTGGAGCTTGAGGTGTCCGTACCAGGCAAATGTCATAAATATGTTTGAAACCACCAGAAGCCCGAGTGTCAGCCAGATATTCATTGGAAAGCGAAAATGATTGAACAATAAGTGCCGGCGGCTTAGGCCGTGAAGGCCCCGCCGGTAATCCGGCTGCAAAATTACGCATTTTTCGGGACATGGAAGCAAAAAATGCCATGGGCTTTGCTGCATGAATACAAAAAAGCCAGCTTTGCTGCATGAATACAAAAAAATGCCCCCGGCTTTTGGGGCCGGAGGCAAAATATCGGAATCGGGTCAGCGGATTACCAGAGGAGGCCGTGGGGAAGGATAGGCATGGCGCCGGCCTGGGTGCAGACGAAGGCGGAGGTCTCGACGGCGCGGGCGTGGGCTTCCTTGACGGACTTGCCAAGAAGGATGGAGGCGATGAAGGCGGCGGTGAAGGAGTCGCCGGCGCCGACGGTGTCGGCGACTTCGACCTTCGGGGTGGGGAGGAAGGAGACTTCGCCGGGGGTGAAGACGTAGCTGCCGTTGACGCCGCAGGTCAGAATCAGCATGCGCAGGTTGTACTTGCCCAGGAGAATCCAGCACTTGTCCTGAAGGTCGATGCCGGGATAGCCGAACATACGGCTTACGGTGACGAGTTCTTCGTCGTTGATTTTCAGGATATTGCAGCGGGTCATGGAGTTGCAGAGGATTTCCTTGTTGTAGAATCCCTGACGGAGGTTCACGTCGAAGACCACGAGGCTGTCCTCATCGTGGGGCATGGCGTCGAGGAAGCGGTTGATGGTGTTGCGAGAAACGACGTTGCGCTGGGCGAGGGAGCCGAAGCATACAGCCTTGGTGCGGGTGGCAATGTTTTCGAGCAGGGCGGTGTAGGGGATGTTGTCCCAGGCTACGTTCTGCTTGATGTCGTACTGCGGGATGCCGGCCTGGTCGATTTCCACCTGTACGGTGCCGGTGGGGTAGGGGACGGTGGCGAGGTGGTGGAAGAGTTTCTTGCCGTCGAAGTTAGCGGTGAGTTCCTTGCCGAGGGGGTCGTCGCCGATGGCGGAGACCACGCAGGATTTGAGGCCGAACTGGCTGACGTGATATGCGAAGTTGGCGGGTGCGCCGCCGATTTTTTTGCCGGCGGGGAGCATGTCCCAGAGGGCTTCGCCCATGCCGACGACGAGTTTATCGTTTTCCATTGTTTTATGAAAGATTATTAGAGTCGAGAGTGGAGAGTCGAGAGTGGAGAGTGGAGAGTGGAGAGGAATCAGATTTTCTTTATTTTCAGGGTGTAGTAGAGGAGGTAGGCGACACCGGCGGTCATCACGGCTACGGCGCCGGCCTGACCGATGGCGTCAGCTGCGAAGCCCATGGCGAGCGGGAAGATTGTGCCGCCGAAGAGTCCCATGATCATCAGGCCGGAAACTTCGTTTTTCTCCTTGGGGGCGGAGGTCAGGGCCTGCGAGAATACGATGGAGAAGATGTTGGAGTTGCCGTAGCCTACGAGGGCGATGCCGACGTAAAGGGCTGTCAGGGTGTCGCAGACGAAGAGTATTCCCATGGCAACGAACATCATGGCTACGCTGACGGCGAAGAAAATCTTGGGCGACACGGCGCGAAGGATGAAGGCGCCGGTGAAGCAGCCGATTGTACGGAAGATGAAGTATACTGAGGTGGCGAATCCGGCTTCTTCGAGGGGAAGGCCAACGCGCTCCATGATGATTTTCGGGGCGGTGGTGTTGGTGCCGACGTCGATGCCGACGTGACACATGATGCCGATGAAGCAGAGGAGGATGAAGGGTTTGCCGAGGAGCTTGATGCACTCAAGGACGCCGGAGGCCTTGTCGGGGCGTTCCTCCTGGATGGGGGTGGCGCCGAGGATGGCGACGGAGAGCACGCTGACCACGGCGTAGATCAGGAAGAGCACGCGCCAGCCGAGACCGAAGGTGGGCATGAGGGTCGTGGCGCCCCAGGCGGCGATGATCGGTGCCAGGAAGGAGGCGATGGCCTTGACGAACTGGCCGAAGGTCAGGGTGGAGGCGAGCTTGTCGGGGTTGATGAGGTTGGTGACCAGAGGGTTGAGGGAGGTCTGCATCACGGCGTTGCCGATGCCCAGGAGCGAGAAGGCGATGAGCATTGTCCAGTAGCCGTCGCCGGTCATGGGGATGAGGAGCGACACGGCGGTGATGGCGATGGAGATGAGCACGGTTTTTTTGCGGCCGATGCGGTTCATCAGCAGACCGGTTGGGACGGAGAAGATGAGGAACCAGAAGAAGACCAGGGAGGGGAAGAGGTTGGCCTGGGCGTCGGTCAGGCTGAGGTCTTTCTGGACGTAGTTCGAGGCGGTGCCTACGAGGTCTACGAAGCCCATCACAAAGAAGCAGAGCATGACGGGAACGATCTGCAGCAGGGATGTTTTGGGTTTGGCAGTGATTGTATTAACGGATTCCATGGCGGTTTACAATAGAAACATGATATACATTAGACTATAAGACGCTTTCGCGGTTTATTTTGCTTTAAGCTCGTAGATTGCGAGGTTGCGGAGTGATGCTTTGGAGGTGGAGGCGACGGAGAGGGTGGTGTAAGGCTCGTTGGGGAAAACGAGGTTGGTCATCACGGCTTCGCCGTTGTTGGCGAAGAGTTCCAGCGAGGAACGGTCGAGGTAGAGGCGGAGGTTCAGCTCCTTGGCGCCGGCGGGGAGGGGGGCGGTGGTGACGGCGGGGAATTCGTGGCTGAAGTCGGTGATGCCACTCTGACGACGGTCTACGCTGACAGTGGCGTCGGCGGGATTCCAGACGATTTCAACCTTTTCGCCGCGCGGATTGGCGAGGGTGATGGTTACGTCGGCCTTGGCTTCGAGGGTGAGGTCGATTTCACAGATTCCGCCGTTGGCAGCGGGGAGGGCAAAGGTCTTGGCCTTCTTGTTGACCGACACACTGGATTTGTTTACGGCGAGGGGTCCCCGCAGGGTGTCAACCTCGGGTGAGGGGGCTGAGGCGAGGTAATACTGGCCGTCCTTGCCGGTGAAAAGGCTGAGGTCGCGGGGGAGAGTGTTGGCCGAGCGGAACTGCAGGGTGGGGACCTCGGCGGCGTACTGCCAGTTGCTCATCCATCCGATTACCGTGCGGCGGCTGTCGGGGGCGTTGCTGAAGCTGACGGTTGCGTAGTGGTCCTTGCCGTAGTCCATCCATTTGGTGGGAACTTCGCCGTTGGCGTCGGTGTCGGGGGTGAAGACCTTGCCATCGAAGTCACCGACGAAATACTGGGTGGCGCTGCCGCCGAAGGGGCCGCCGGGGTTGATGTTGCAGAGGAGCACCCACTTTGTCTTGTCGTTTCCGGCGGGAAGCTCGAAGAGGTCGGGACACTCCCAGACGCCGTTCTGCTGGCCGAGCCCCTTGCCGAAGGCGCTCTCGAGTTTCCAGGTTTTCAGGTCGTCGGAGGTGTAGATGAGCATTTCATGTTCGAGGGCGTGGGCCAGAGCGAGCACCCACTTCTGAGTCGGTTCGTGCCAGAACATATTCGGGTCGCGAGCCTCGGAGTCGAGGGTGATTACGGGGTTGCCGTCGAATTTCTCATAGGTCATGCCGTTGTCGGAGCTGTGGGCCATGCTCTGGATCTGGCTGGCGGCGGCGCTGGTATAGAGGGCGACGACTGCGCCCGGACCGAAGCCGGCGGTGTTGGCGGTGTCGACCACTGCGGAGCCGGAGAAGATGGAGCCCAGACCGTCAGGCTCGATTACTGCGGGGTGATGTTCCCAGCTGACGAGGTCGGAGGAGGTGGAGTGACCCCACGTCATGTTCTGCCATTTTGATCCGTAGGGGTTCCACTGGTAGCAGAGGTGCCAGACGCCATCCTTATAGAACATGCCGTTGGGGTCGTTCATCCACCCGTAGAGCGGTGTATGGTGGAACGCGGGGCGGAATTTCTCGCGGTTCGTGACATCGAAATCGTCGGAGAGGGCGAAGCCGGTCCAGCAGGCGTCGTCGGCAGCCTCGCGCACTGAGTTGCGCCCCTGGGTGGTGACGATGTTCAGCACCACCTTCTTACCTTTATATGGTGTGAGGTCCAGGGGCATCATATAGTCGGTCTTGGACTTGGCCAGACGGACGTAGAAGGTCTTGTCGATTTTGCCGTTGACCAGAAGATCGACGCGGGCGTCGTCGTTGGATTCCTGGACGGGCATCAGGAGGTAGCGGGCAGTCGGGTCGACGCGCACGAGGGTGTTGTTGACACCGAGGTGCTCGATTTTCACTCCCGGGGTCTCGGCGGCGGCTGCGGGCTGTGCTGATGTGGCTACAGCCGCGAGGGCAGCTAAGGACAGTGTTTTCAGGGATATGCTTTTTTTCATTGATATTTGATTTTGCAGTAAAGATTATGCATTGATTTTCAATGGCATTGCAAAACTAATAATATTAATTGAGGGGATGTTATTAAAAATTCTGCAAGTGGTATCAAAAACTCTGCATTGAAGAATTTTTGCAATATAACGCTTTCTTTTTCCTAAAACTTTTCCTACTTTTGCGGAATCGAACCCTGAACTGCCATGAAATATCAGCTACACACACTTGTATTATTCAGAATATTGACCATTGCCGCCGCCGTAGTTCTTAGCGTTGGTTTTGCCGGATGCCGCGAAGAAAAAACTTACAAAATCGGCATTTCGCAATGCAGCTCCGACGACTGGCGCTCCAAGGCAAACGACGAAATTCTGCGTGAGGCGATGATGCATGAGAACGTCACGGTCGAAATCCGTTCGGCCGATGACTCTTCGGCCAAGCAGATCGAGGATATAAGATATTTCGCCGACAACGGGTTTGACATCATCGTGGCCGCCCCGAATGAGGCCGATTCCATGACTCCTATTATAAAAGAGGTGTATGAGCGGGGAATCCCGGTCGTGATTTTCGACCGCGATATTCATGGCGACAGCTACACGGCGCGGATCTACACCGACAACGAGGCTATCGGCCGCGAAGCCGGGGAATATGCTGCGCGGATACCGTCGCGCACCGGCGGCAAAGGACCTAAAGCCTTAGAACTCTATGGCTTGCAGGGCTCTACGCCGGCCGCCGACCGTCACCGTGGATTCGCCGAAGCCTTCACCGGGCGGGGTGGAGAGATTGTGGGGAGCGGTTACGGCCGCTGGAATCAGGAGGATGCCGTTCCGCAAACCGACTCGCTGCTGCGGCTTTATCCCGACGTGGATGTGATTTTCGCCCATAACGACCGCATGGCCATCGGGGCCTCGGAGGTCGCAACCCGCATGGGGCTGCGCGACCGTGTGAAAATCATCGGCATAGACGCTGCCCCGTCGATTGGTATCAGAGCGGTGGCTGACAGTGTGATAGATGCTACATTCCTTTATCCGACCGAGGGGCACCTGCTGCTGAAAACCGCTATCGCTATCCTCGAGAAGAAGCCGTTCGACCGGGAGCATATTCTCCCGGCCTCCTCGCCGGTGGACCTGACCAACGCCGACATCCTGCTGCTGCAGGACCAGTCGCTGCAGTCTGAAACCGCCAAGATGCGTGAGCTTAAGCAGCGGATCGATACCTACTGGGAGCGACATTCGGCTCAGACGGCGTTTTCCATCGCCCTCGGAGTGATTCTTTTTCTGGTGACTCTGTCGCTGTTTCTGGTGCTCCGCGCTTACTGGCAGAGGCAACGCTATCAGGCTACGCTTATGAGCCAGAACCGGCAGCTCGAAGAACAAAGCGCTGAGCAGAAGCGACTTAACGAGGAGCTGGAGAGCGCTATCAACTCCAAAATGGCGTTCTATACTAATGTGTCCCACGACCTGCGCACCCCGCTGTCGCTGATTGCCGAGCCGGTCAGCCAGATGAGCGCGGCCAATAATCTGACCGAACGGCAGCACACCCTGGCGCAGCTCGCCGACAAGAATGTGAAGATTCTTCAGCGCCTTATAAATCAGATACTTGACTTCCGCAAACTCGAGAGCGGCAAGCTGAAACTTAAGCTCCGCGAGGTGGACTTCTCGGCGGCGATCCGCGAGTGGACCGACTCCTTCCTTGAGGTTGCGCGGCAGCGCGACATCAAGCTGTCGCTGACCTCGCCGATGCCCGACGACATCCGGCTGGCCCTCGACCCGGAGATGATGGAGCGCGTGTTTTTCAACCTGATTTCCAATGCTATAAAATACACCCGCGACAACGGCAGTATCAACGTCAGCTACGCCGTGGAGGGGGATAAACTTGTGGTTAAGGTCGCCGACACCGGCATCGGGATTCCCCAGGAGGATCTCCCGAACATCTTCGACCGATTCTTCCGCGTTAAGGAAGCCATGGTTGGCGGCTCGGGCATCGGGCTGTCGCTGGTCAAGGCGTTCGTGGAGCTTCACGGCGGGGAGATTTCGGTGGAGAGCACAGTCGGCAAAGGCTCTGTATTCACCGTGTCTATTCCGGTGAAACATATTGAGGAAGAGGCGATTGTGCCTCAGAAACTGATTTCGGCGGAGGAGGTCTCGGCCGAGTTGCGCCGGGTTGAGAAACCGATTGCGCAGCCCGAGGAGGCCGCCGCGCAGGATGGGGACCGCGCTACGGTGCTCGTTGTCGACGACAACGCCGATATCCGCATGTTGGTGGAACAGCTGCTTTGTGATAACTATGATGTCCATCAGGCCTCCAACGGCCGCGAAGGACTCGCCAAGGCCATAAAACTGGTGCCGGACCTGGTGATCTGCGACATCATGATGCCGGTGATGGACGGTCTGGAGTGCTGCCGGAAGCTCAAGGAGGAGGTGACGACCTCGCACATCCCGGTGCTGATGCTGACTGCCTGCGCCCTCGACCGGCAGCGCATGGAGGGGTACGACTCCGGTGCCGACGGATATATTTCAAAGCCTTTCTCCGCCGAGATGCTGCGTAGCCGAGTCCGGAATCTTATTGCCAACCGCAAGAGAATCAAGGATTTGTGGGGAAACAGGTTCAATGTCGTGGCTCCGGCGGCTGCTACTTCAACCCCGGCAGCGGGTTCGGCAGCGGGTTCGGGTTCTGCTCAGGCCTCCGGGTCAGTCCCGGGCTCTGGTTCTGGTCCGGCATCGAAGGACTCCGGCGAACGCAAGGCCGCCGCACCGGTGCATACTGTCGGCAACGTCGACCCCGACAACGAATTCTACGCCAAATTCCTGCAGATTTTCGAGAAAGAGATTTCCAACCCGAATCTGAATATCGAATTGCTCGCCTCGCAGATGGGACTGGGACATTCGCAGTTCTACCGCAAAATCAAGGCGCTCACAAACTACACCCCCGTTGAGCTGCTGCGCCAGCTCCGCCTCAAACGGGCGCGCCACCTGCTGAAAACCACTGACCGCTCCATCAGCGAAATCGCCTACGAAGTCGGTTTCAGCTCCCCGGCCTACTTCACCCGCTGCTATAAAGAACAGTTCTCCGAAACCCCGACCGAACTCCGCGACCGCATCGCCCCGAACTGACGTATCGGATGTATCCGATGTTTATGATGTCTCTGATATGTCGGATGTAACGGCGCAGCTAAATTTTTACTCCCTCATACTGAAAATTTCGGCTTTTTCGATGAAAATTTCAGCATGAGGGATTTTTTATATGCTATGCAATGAATTTGCTAACGCTTCGGCCTTCATCTATTATAACTTTGCGACAGATTTTTTAACACGCCGGCCCTCCCGGTGACAGAAAAAATCCCAAACCCATTCCATTTCATCGCGACAATTAACCCAACATTTATTAATAGCATGAAAAAATCGATTATCAGCGCAATTCTGCTCTTTCTCATGGTCGTGGGAGTCCACGCCCAGGAGATTACGGTGAGCGGCACGGTGATGTCGGCTGCCGACAATGAACCCCTGATCGGGGCGTCGGTGCTCTGCCATCAGACTAATGCCGGAACTTCAACCGACATCGACGGTAACTTCACCCTGAAGGTTCCTCAGGGCTCCGAACTCACAGTGAGCTACATCGGCTACGTCCCGCAGACCGTAAAGGCTGCTCCGACCATGACCGTCACCCTTAAGGAAAACTCCACCAGTCTCGACGAAGTTGTAGTCGTCGGCTACACCACCCAGCGTAAGGCCGACCTGACCGGCGCCGTTTCGGTAATGGATATGAAGGACCCGCTGAGCGAAAACTCCGGCAACATCCTGAACTCCATGGCCGGCAAACTCCCCGGCGTGAACGTTGTGCCCGACGCTGCCCCCGGCGGCACAGGCTCCATCCGCGTCCGCGGTATGTCGACCGCCAACTCCTCCAATGATCCTCTTTACATCATCGACGGTATCCCCACCGACAATATCAATGTCATCAACCCCTCCGACATCCAGTCGATGCAGGTGCTGAAGGATGCCGCCTCGGCCTCGATCTACGGTTCGCGTGCCGCCAACGGTGTCGTAATCATCACCACCAAGCAGGGGAAGGGTGACCGCATGGCAATCAACATCAACTATTCCGCTTCGGCCCAGACCATCGCCAAGCGTTATGAGATGCTCGACGCCAATCAGTGGGGCACAGCTTACTGGGCTGCATCGCGCAACTCCAACATCAAACCCTCGCATGTGCTCTACGGCTCGGGTGAAACTCCCGTGCTCCAGCAGTTCGTGGCCGGCAACCCCAACTACCCGACCGCAAACACCGACTGGCAGGATGAGGTTTACCGCACCGCCTGGACTAACAACCTGACCGCCTCCATCTCCAACAGCAACGAACGCTCCTCGGTGCTCTTCTCCCTGAACTACATCAATCAGAACGGTAACATCAATGATACCTTCTACGAGCGCTACTCCGCCCGCGTGAACTCCCACTACGACTTCAACAAGTATATCAGCGTAGGTGAAAACCTCCTCGTTGCCCGCTGGACCAACCGCGGTGTCGACGTCGCCGGTGACCGCGGTATCCCCTTCACCGCCATGAGCCAGCACCCCGCCCTCCCCGTGCGCGGCCTCGACGGCGACTGGACCCGTCCGCTCCACCTGATTGCCTCCGACCTCGCCAACCCCTGCCAGCTCATCGCCAATGCCGCTGACAACGACCTTTCATCCTGGCGAATCCTCGGTAACGCCTATCTCGAAGTCAAGCCCGTAGAAGGTCTGACCCTGAAATCAAACATCGGTATCGAGCACAGCCAGTATTTCAACACTACCCTCGGCCGCGCCACCAACCCCGGCGATGTCAACTCCGTAAGTTCCGTCTACGGTCAGGGTGACACCTGGACCTGGACCAACACCGCCAACTATAACAAAACCTTCAAGGGTGTCCACCACCTGAATGTCCTCCTCGGTGTCGAGGCTATCGGCTACACCTTCAAGGACCTCAGCGGCTCGCGTCAGGGCTATGCCTTCGAGGACCCCGACTTCATGCAGGTCGGCGCCGGCACAGGCGTTCAGAACGCCGGGGGTGGCAAGACCCAGTGGTCAGTATTCTCGCTCTTCGGCAAGGTCGACTATAACTACGCCGACCGCTACCTCGCCTCCTTCACCATCCGCCGCGACGAAAACTCCCGCTTCGCCAAGGGCAATCGCTCGGGTGTGTTCCCCGCCTTCTCGCTGGCATGGCGCCCCACTCAGGAAGCCTTCTTCCCTGAAAACGAAATCCTTACCGACCTGAAGATCCGCTACTCATGGGGCCAGAACGGTAACGCCAACATCCCCTCGCTTTACCCCGCATACTCCACCTATATCTTCAACACCACCAACGGCGCCTACGATATCAACGGCACCAACTCCTCGACAACTTCCGGTATCACTCTGGCTTCCACCGGCAACCCCGACCTGAAGTGGGAAACCACCACCCAGAACAATATCGGTCTTGACATGCAGTTCTTCAACGGCGCGGTCAACCTTTCGGCCGACTACTACATCAAGAAGACCAAGGATATGCTGACCATTCCCCCGGCCCTCGACGTTGCAGGCGCAAACGCTGCCGTATGGCTCAACACCGGCGACATGAAGAACAACGGTTGGGAAATCTCTCTGGGCTACATCTCCCCGCAGTACGGCGACTTCTCATGGAGCGGCAATGTGAACCTCTCGCAGTATAAGAACAAGCTGGTGACCCTGAACAACCGCCAGAAATTCATCGGCGGCGACTACCGCCTGATGCCCGGCGAAGCAATGGGTGTATACTACGGCTATGTATGCGACGGTATCTTCCAGGACGCCATGCAGGTTGCCAACCACGCGCAGCAGACCGGCGCCGCCCCCGGCCGTCTGATCTACCGCGACCTCGACGGCAACGGCGTGATCAACGACAACGACCGCTGCATCATCGGCGACCCGAACCCCGACCTCTCGATGGGTCTGAACCTCACCTTCAACTACAAGGCTTTCTCGCTGGATATGTTCTTCGCAGGTGACTTCGGTTTCGACATCCAGAACCACATGAAGCGTCAGCTCCTGTCGATGAACTACGGCAACCTCGCCACTAACCGCGGTGTCGATATCCTCAATGCCTGGACCCCCTCCAACACCGGTTCCGACATCCCGGCCCTCTCGCTCACCGACGACAACAACGAGGCCCGCTTCTCAACCTACTATGTCGAGAACGGCTCATTCATGAAGATGAAATATCTGAAGCTCTCCTATCAGCTTCCCAAGAATTTCGTGAAGAAGATCGGCGCATCGAACCTCGACGTCTACGGTCAGGTCGAGAATGTCTTCACCATCACCGACTACTCCGGTCTTGATCCCGAAATCCTCCCCGGCGAATACGGCGTGCGTATCGACAACGGTGCTTATCCCCGTCCGCGCACCTTCACCGTCGGCCTCAACCTCCAGTTCTAAGTAACCGGTCCGGATTCATTAACAGTTACTTAACCCATCGTGAATTTCTCCAAAATGAAAAACTACAAGAATATCATAAAGAACCTGATGCTGGGCGCAGCCGTGTGCTCCATGGGTCTCAGCTCGGTTTCATGCGATGACCTGCTCGACACCAAGCCCCAGGGTTCCTTCACCGACGAGCAGATCGGCGACGAAGAGGCCATCGACCTCATGACCGCAGCTTACGCAACCCTCCTCTGCCACTTCTTCGGCAACAACGAATCGTTTGCCGGCCCGATCAACAACTGGGTGTTCGACGTCCGTTCCGATGACGCCCTCAAGGGTGGCGACGGTGTGACAATGGAAGGTTACATGCACCAGCTCGAAGTGGGCAACGTGCAGTCCGACAACGACGTGGCCAACTTCAAGTGGCGCAACAACTATTACTCCATCTCGCGCTGCAACACCGCCATCCGCGCCATCCTGAACTCCTCGGCCATCTCCGACGAGAACCGCCCCGCTTTCGTGGCCGAGATGAAGACCCTCCGCGCCTACTACTACTTCGATATGTTCCGCATCTTCCGGAAGTTCCCCTACTTCGACGAGAACGTGGTCGATCCCTCGAGTTGCCGCGCCGACCAGTATACCCGCGAGGAAATCGTGGATTTCATCAAGCAGGATCTCCGCGACGCCTACGAGGCGCTGCCCGAGCGTCAGGAGCAGGTAGGCCGCTTCAACCGCTACGTTGCCGCCGCCCTGCTGGCCCGCGTCGACCTCTTCACCTCCTCCTGGGCCGAGGCCGAAACCTACGCCGGCTACGTCATCAGCTCCAAACAGTATGAGCTGTATCCCAACTTCCTGGATATGTCAAAGCCCGAGTACAACAATATGTATGAGGCTGTGCTCTCCATCCAGTTCTCTTCGGCCAACTCCCCCGAGCAGTTCAACTTCAACAACTGTCTGAACTGCACATGGTCCGAGGGCAACCTCTACGGCAACGGCGATGACTTCTATCTGGCTTCGCAGAACCTGGTGAACGCCTTCCGCACCGACCAGAACGGCCTTCCCTTCCTCGACGGTTCCTTCGACTCCGAGGATATCGACGGCGCTGACTATGCCGGCAACGTCGATCCCCGTCTGGACTTCACCGTCGGTCGTATCGGAATGCCCTGGCGCGGCCACATGTACAACGAGCACTGGTGCCGCAACTATCAGCTCTACGGCGAATACTCCGGCAAGAAGCCTTATCCCGCTCCCGAATCCCCCTACGTGACCACCGGTATCGTACCCTGGGGCGCCTCCTCGCTCAACTGGAGTCTGATCCGCTACGCCGACGTGATGCTGATGAAGGCCGAAGCCCTCATCGAGCAGAATAAGAACCTCGACGAGGCCCGCGACCTGATCAACCAGATTCGCCGTCGTGCAAACAACTCGGTTGACCCCGCCTACACCCCCGTGGACTGCAATCCCGGTCTGGCCTACTATAAGGTCAGCGAATATCCGGCCAACGGCTGGAATCAGGATTACGCCCGCCGCGCCGTCCGCATGGAACGTCGCATCGAGCTGGCCATGGAAGGACACCGCTGGTTCGACCTCGTCCGCTGGGGCAATGTGGTTTCCACAATGAACGCCTATTACGCATCCGAGGTTAAGCACCGCTCATACTACGAGGGCGCCAACCTCACCGAAGATGAGGTTTACCTCCCGATTCCTGTAAATCAGGTTGACAACGCCGGCGACCTCTACAAATAAGACCTTCAAACTCCAATACTCCTTCTCCGCTTCCGGCCTGTTCCGGATACCCTCCCGCAAGGCCGGAAGCGGAGTCAAAAAAAAGAAAACATCGCAATGAAAAAGACTTCATATATTCTGGTCGCTTTCTTCGCAGTCCTCTGCGGACTGCTCAGCTCCTGCAGCGACTATGAGCCCAAGGGGGCGCCCGAAGTGCCCGCCCTGGCCACCGCCTCCAACGTTCAGGCCTCGGTAACGGGCCGTTCGGTAACCCTCACATGGCAGCTCCCGGCTCAGACCGGCATCACCGCCGTAAAGGTGGCCCGTGACAACGGCGAGCCCGTAGTGCTCCCCGCCGGCACCACAACTTATACCCTCAAGGGTCAGCCCATGGACCAGGACCTGGTTTACACCGTAAAGGTTGAATATGACAGCAAATACGTTTCCAAGGGCTCCTCGGTTATGGTCCGCGTCCCCTATGTAGCCTCCAAGGCAGGCTTCGTGCTGCTGGCCGAAAGCGCCGCGGCTCTCCCCGACGATGACGAGCGCGCCGCCGCAGAGTGGTTCGCAAAACAGGAGAACTGCGAGTTCGTGAAGGTCAGCGACATAGCATCGCTCGACACTGACATATACTCCGTGCTCTGGATTATGGTTGACCGCGTGGGTCTCGCCTACGGCTGGCAGAATCTTCCCGGCGGTCTGGCCGACGATGCCACCATCGCGGCTCTCCGCGAGTATTCAGCCAACGGCGGTTCGCTCTACCTCTCGAACATGGCAACCCAGCTGACCGCTCCCCTCGGGTTCGTCAGCGAAGATATGGCTCCCACCCTGTTCGGTAACGGCGAAGGTGGTTCCGGCACCGATGTCTGGACCATCAACCCCTACCTCGGCTGGGACTTCCGCAACGGCTCTGATCAGGGCTTCTACGACCGCACCACCCACGCCATCTTCAAGGACCTGACGATGGAGGACCCCAACGGCTACGGCTACAACTCCCTCCCCCTCATCGGCCCCGGCCAGCGCGAAGACCACAACTGCATGTGGGACTGCAATATCTACGGCAAGGGTTCATACGCCGACGTCATCGCCCACTTCGAGGCCGAGACCAACTCGATGGTGCTCGCAACCTGGGGTCACGTCCGCGACCACTGCGTAGCCGGTCTTGTTGATTTCTACGCCACCGAGAGCCATGGCCGCGGTGTTGCCAACGGTTTTGCCGCCTATGAGTTCAACCAGAACTCCGGCGAGAACATCTACCAGCACAACGTGGAGCAGCTGACCCTCAACATCATCAACTACCTCAAGTAAAGGCGAAGGAGGGTTGCTGACATCTCCTCCCCGATTCCGGTTTCCATAGATTCAATATATATTTCCATAAATTCAATATATATTAGTTGTCAGTAAGTTTAAGGTTAGGGTAAGTGATTATCCGCTTATTATGGGTAAATGTGCAGCAACCCCGCAGATTATGTGGCAGCTGATGAATATACCCGCATTCAGAACTGTGTAGTTCGATTTTTGTTTCAGTCGTGCCGGGAGCTTCCGGGCTCCCGGCTTCTGAAGCAAATATCATTTTTCAACCGGACACCGGCGATCCTTGAACTTGCCCCTTTTCCCTCCCTCCCCGAATTTTTACGACTGAAACAAAACAACTATCATGAAAAAAACAATCTTATTCCTCGCTGCTGCAATGGCAGGCGCCGGCGGCGCTCAGGCCGAACTGGTGGCTCACTTCCCGATGGAGGTGCACTCCGGTCAGATAGTGGAATCCGTGAGCGGCAACCGCTTTGCCGTGGAAGGTCACTTCGCACCGGAGAATGTGCCGGGTGCCGTAGGGCAGGCGCTCCGCTTCGACGGTTACACCTCGCGTATCGACGCTTCGCTCGGTAATATCCTCGCGGCCGACGCCAACAAGATGACAGTAAGCCTCTGGGTGGCTGTTCCCTGCTATCCGATTATCAAAATCGACGAGAACACTTCGGAGCAGACTGCAATAGTGTCGTGCTTAGACGAGTCTGCCCGCACAGGCTTCGGTTTTTTCCTCGGTTTCGACGGCAAATGGTCTTTCAGGACTTTCGTCGGCGGATGGCCGGTGAATGTTGAAATCTCTACGCCGCTGCCGGTGTATCAGTGGAATAACTTAGTGGCTGTTGTCGACGGCGAGGCCCGCAACATCACTGTCTACAACAACGGCGCTGCCGTAGGGTCGGCCCGCTGCAACGGCGCTGTTTCTTTTGCCGCAGGTAGTTTCAAAATGGGACGCGGCACGCTTGAGAACTATTCCGGTCCGTTCCTGCTGAGTTCTTATAACGGTCTGATCGACGATGTGAAAATCTGGAATGAAGCGATTGCCGCAACTGAAATCCAGAGCTTGACGCCGGAGAACCCTGCCGACCTCGACATCCCCGAGTCGCGTTTCGCCGACGACATTCTGCGTCCCCGTTTCCACGGGATGCCGGCCGCCGGCTGGACCAACGAATGTCACGGCATGGTGTACGCCGACGGTCGTTACCATCTGTTCTTCCAAAAGAACGCCGACGGCCCTTATATGGCGCGTCTGCATTGGGGTCACATCACTTCCGAAAATCTCTGCGATTGGCAGGAGGAACCGATTGCCATCGCTCCGGGGGCGTCCTACGACATCAAGGGTTGCTGGAGCGGCTGCGTTTTCACCGACGATGTGATTACCGGCGGCAAGCCCAATATCCTCTATACCGGCGTTGACTACGGCAGGGCTTCGATCGACGGCGCTTCGCCTGAAGATGAATCGCTGTTGACCTGGAATAAATGGAACAACAACCCGATTATCTCCGGACGCCCCGCAGGTTTGAGCGACGATTTCCGCGACCCTTATTTCTTCCGTAACGGCAACGATGCCTATATCATCGTCGGCTCCTCGAAGGATGGCGTCGGCACCACCACGCTCCACAAGTACGACCCCTCGAACGGTTCATGGAGCAACGACGGGAAACTGTTCTTTACCGGTACCAGCACTGCCGCTGACGGCCGGTTCTGGGAGATGCCGAATGTCACCCGTATGTCCGACGGCCGCTGGCTCTTCACCGCCACTCCGCTGGAGACCTCCTCGGGTGTCCGCACAATCTACTGGACCGGCACAATTAACGCCGACGGTACGTTTGCCCCTGGTGCCAACTTCGCTTCTGGCAAGAATGTGGAGCTGAACGCCCGTGACGGTTTCGGTCTGCTTTCCCCGACGGTTTACAATCACGACGGCCGCACAATCGCGCTCGGTATCGTCCCCGACAAACTTTCGTCGGAGGACAACTGGAACCTTGGCTGGGCACACTGCTATTCGCTTCCCCGCGAATGGAGCCTGAACGATGCTGGCGAACTGCAGCAGAAGCCCGCCGAAGAGGTCAGGGGGATGCGCAAGCCCGGCGGTTTCTCGCAGAGCGAGCTGGAGCTTGACGGCGACCTTTCGTTATCGCCTGTGAGCGGCCGCGAAGTTGAAATCGAGGCGACGTTCACCATCGGCAACAATCCTTTCGGCTTCAAGATTTTCGGCAATGGCTCGAAGGAGGCGACCGTCACCTACAACCCGCGCAGCAGCTCCATGACTGTGGACTTTTCGCAGCTCGACCGCCTGGTCAACGACGGCGGTGTCTATAACGGCGTTTACACCTGCTCGATGCCCGAATTCCTGCGCCGCGGCTCCGATATGAAAATCAATCTTTTCATCGACCACTCCATCGTCGACATCTTCATCAACGACCGTTGGGCAACCTCAATCCGCGTGTTTCCCACCGACCCGGCGGCTGCCGAGGTGAAAGCCTTCTCGGACGGCGGCGCCACCACCGTGAAGTCGCTGAGCGCCTGGGACCTCGACCCCAAGCAGTCCTCCGGCATCGAATCCATCCCTGCTGACCCCACCTTTGGCCCTGCTGACCCCTCCCTTGACTCCGCAGATTCAGACTCCGCTTTCCCGGTCCGCTACTATACCCTTCAGGGCCATCTCGTCACCGACCCCGCTCCCGGGCTCTACATCCGCGTTCAAGGCTCCCACGCCACCAAAGTCCGCCTCTGACTCCCCCGTGCTACCAAAGTCTGTTTCTGACTCCTTTCCACCTTTTTTATTCCCTTTACCTCTTATCGCGCGAACACGCGCGATAACGGAACGAAAGTTACCTTTTTAGCTTCGAGCCTGATTGAGTGGCTTCGGGGACTTCGGATTTCGATTCACAACCGAAGCTGGTTAACATTTATTTGTCCCGTTATCGCGCGTGCTCGCGCGATCAAACTGTTAAAAAAACAGGGTTCCAAAGCGCGCCTGAGCGCGGTTTGGAACCCTGTTTTTTAAGACCTGGACCGGTGGGATTAGAACTCGGCGGTTTTGGGGGTGCGGGGGAAGGGGATGACGTCGCGGATGTTGGTCATGCCGGTGACGAAGAGCACCAGACGCTCGAATCCGAGGCCGAAGCCGCTGTGGGGCACGGTGCCGAAGCGGCGGGTGTCGAGGTACCACCACATGTCTTTCATCGGGATGTTGAGTTCTTCGATGCGGGCCAGGAGCTTGTCGTAGTTCTCCTCGCGCTCGGAGCCGCCGATGATTTCGCCGATGGCGGGGAAGAGGACGTCCATTGCGCGGACGGTCTTGCCGTCGTCGTTGAGCTTCATGTAGAAGGCCTTGATCTCCTTGGGGTAGCCGGTGAGGATTACCGGACGCTTGAAGTAGTGCTCCACGAGGTAGCGCTCGTGTTCGCTCTGGAGGTCTACGCCCCATTTTACGGGGAACTTGAACTTGTGGCCGCTCTCTTCGAGGAGCTTGATGCCTTCGGTGTAGCTCAGGCGCACGAAGTCCTGGTTGACGATGCCTTCGAGGCGGGAGATCAGTTCCTTGTCGAAGTGCTCGCAGAGGAATTCGATGTCGTCGCGGCAGTTGTCGAGGGCATACTTGATGCAGTATTTCAGGAAGTCCTCGGCGAGGTCCATGTTCTCGTTGATGTCGATGAAGGCGACTTCGGGCTCGATCATCCAGAACTCGGCCAGGTGGCGCGGGGTGTTGGAGTTCTCGGCGCGGAAGGTGGGGCCGAAGGTGTAGATTGCACCGAGGGCGGTGGCACCGAGCTCACCTTCGAGCTGACCGCTGACGGTCAGGGCGGTGGGCTTGCCGAAGAAGTCGGCGGAGTAGTCCACCTTCCCCTCTTCGGTGCGGGGCGGGTTGGCGATGTCGAGGGTTGTGACCTGGAACATGGCGCCGGCGCCTTCGCAGTCGCTGGCGGTGATCAGCGGGGTGTTCAGGTAGAAGAAGCCGCGCTCCTGGAAGTAGCGGTGGATGGCGTAGGCCAGGGTGGAGCGGATGCGCAGCACGGCCGAGAAGGTGTTGGTGCGGGGACGCAGGTGGGCGATTTCGCGCAGGAACTCCATGGTGTGGCCCTTCTTCTGCAGGGGGTATTCGGCGGGGTCGGCGGTGCCGTAGACCTCGAGGGTCTTGGCCTGAACTTCGACCGACTGCCCTTTGCCCATGGACTCCACGAGGAGACCTTCGACGCAGATGGCCGAGCCGGTGGTGATGGGCTTGAGCTGCTCTTCGGAGAAGGCGCTCAGGTCGAAGACAATCTGGAGGCTCTTGATGGTGGAGCCGTCGTTGAGGGCCACGAACGCCACGTTTTTGTTGCCGCGGCGGGAGCGCACCCAGCCTTGGACGCAGACCTCCTTGCCGACGAGCTCGGGGGCCTGGCCGAAGATATCTTTAATCTTTGTACGTTTCATTGTTCGGATTATGGTAATCAGTCCGGACGGATTGCAACAGCCGTCCGGATTGAATCGTAACTTTTATTATTCAAAGGAACCCATCTTGAGGAAGTTGACCTCTTCCTGAGTGAGGTAACGCCAGCGGCCGCGGGGGAGGTTCTTCTTGGTCAGGCCGGCGAAGTATACGCGGTCGAGCTTGGTAACATGGTAACCGAGCGATTCGAAGATGCGGCGCACGATGCGGTTGCGGCCGGAGTGGATTTCGATGCCGGCCTGGTTGCGGTCGGTTTCGGTGACGTAGGAGATGGCGTCGGCGTGGATTTCACCGTCCTCCAGCTCGATGCCGTCGGCGATGCGCTGCATATCCTCTTCGGCGATATCCTTGTCGGTCCATACGTGGTAGATTTTCTTCTTCACGTACTTCGGGTGGGTGAGTTTGGAGGCGAGGTCACCGTCGTTGGTGAGCAGGAGCACGCCGGTGGTGTTGCGGTCGAGGCGGCCTACGGGGTAGATTCGCTCGTTGCAGGCACCCTTGACGAGGTCAAGCACGGTGGTGCGGCCGTTGGGGTCGTCGGAGGTGGTGACGCAGTCCTTCGGTTTGTTAAGCAGGATGTAGCACTTGCTTTCGAGAGCTACCACCTGATCCTTGAATTCTACGGTGTCGTCGTGCTTGATCTTTACGCCGAGTTCGGTAACGACTTCGCCGTTGACTTTCACCAGACCCTGCTGGATGAACTCGTCGGCCTCGCGGCGGGAGCAGATGCCGGCGTTGGCCATGAACTTGTTCAGGCGGATCTGTTCGTTGGGATCGGGCAGCGGCAGCTCGTATTCGATGCGTTTGGGACGCGGAGTGAAGCTCTTGCCCTGCGGACGCTGGTTGTGACGGTTGAAGTTGCCCTGATGGTTGGTGTTATAACCACCCTGACGCTGCTGATAGCCCCCCTGGCGGTTGTTATTGTAGCCGCCCTGACGGTTGTTATTATTGTTGTAGCCACCCTGACGGTTGTTGTTATAGCCGCCCTGACGGTTATTGTTGTAACCGCCCTGACGCTGCTGATAGCCACCCTGACGGTTGTAGTTGTTACGCTGCTGGTAGCCACCCTGACGCTGCTGGTATCCGCCCTGCTGACGGGGCTGATATCCACCCTGCTGACGGGGCTGCTCGGTCTGGGGTGCTGCGTTTTCGGCACCTTCGGCTGCGGCGGAAGTGGCGTCGGTCTGCGGAGCGTAGGGACGCTGCTGGTAGGGGCGCTGCTGATAGCCACCCTGCTGATAGCCACCCTGGCGCTGCTGATAGCCTCCCTGACGGTTGTTGTTGTAACCACCCTGACGGTTATTGTTGTAGCCACCCTGGCGCTGCTGATAGCCACCGGGACGATTCTGGCTGTAGCCACCCTGACGGTTGTTGTTGTTGTTGTTGTTGTTGTTGTTGTTGTTGCCGTAACCGCCGGGGCGCTGCTGATAGCCGCCGGTGTGGCCGTAGTTGTTACGCTGCTGATAGGGACGCTGCTGGTAGCCGCCCTGATTGAAGGCGGGACGCTCGGCGCCGTCGTTATCGGCTGATGCGAAAGAGTCCTTCTCGTAATGATTCTCGTGGGCCTGGGCGTTGTCGGCAGCGCCCTGCATTTGGCCGATGCGTGGTCTTTTAGGCTTCTTTGCTTCGTTAGCTTCCATAAATGAAAAATTGAAAATTTTACCTTTCAACGCCGGACTTCAGCGCCCGGCTGTAAAAACAGTATAATGATTTGAGGTGAAAAATCTCGGTTGGGGGATTCAGAACTGAATCTCAGGGGGTTGAAATTTTTGGATGAAATAAAATTTCTATGGGTTTAAAGTTGGATTTTTGTTAGTGAAATTCAGATTTTGTGTATTGGAAACAAAAATTCTTGAATTGCTTCAAAAACGGGGTTGAATTATAAGACGTAATTGTTTTTGATTAACACCGGAAAATTTTTAAAGGATTGAGCCGATTGCCTTGCAAATCGGAACAGTAAACGGGAATCAGATTGCGCGGACCTCACGGACCAATCCCTCGTCTTAGAATTATAACGCCAAAGTTACGTAAATTTCTTTACACCTCCAAATTTTTTTTCACCCACCTCTCCATAATCTCAGCCGCACTCCGGCATAATCCAGCTTCTAAATCCGTCAGCCCCCGGTTTGTAACTCCGGCAGAAATCCGTAGAATCCCGGTTGTAAATCCGGCAGAAATCCGGGTTGACATACTGTTGGAAATCAGTCCATGCGGTTGCCGCTTGACTCAATCCGTCCCGAACAAAATTCTGCGGCACTTGCATTTGTCGCGAAAAGGTTGTATCTTTGCGAAAACAACCCACTCCGACTATGAGCAAGTTTATCAATCCCTTTACAGACTACGGTTTCAAGCGAATTTTCGGTCAGGAATTCCACAAGGATATCCTGATGGATTTCCTGAACGACCTGCTGGAAGGGGAACGGATTATAAAGGATATCAACTACACCGACAA
>CABUTS010000038.1 GCA_902494515.1 uncultured Muribaculaceae bacterium
AGCCCGCCCAGCCGGTTGCCCTCGGTTTCAACCCCCGGTTGCCAGCCGGTTGCAGCCCCAGCCCGCCCAGCCGGTTGCCCTCGGTTTCAACCCCCGGTTGCCAGCCGGTTGCAGCCCCGGTTCCGGGCTTTGAGCCGGCCTTCGGTAACTTTCGTTCCGTTATCGCGCGTGTTCGCGCGATCCCTATCCCTTCCCCTCCACCCCTTAATCCCTGAATTCATGACTCCTGACGAACTCAAAAATAGCTGGCAAAGCCTCGGCGACGGCGCCCCCCGCCCCCTCGACCGCGACAAGCTCGACCGGATTACCTCCGGCCGCCTCACCGGTGCCCGCGAACGTCTGGCCCGGATGTATTTCCGCATGTTTGCCATCGTTGCCCCCTTCGGGGTGGTGGCGGTCCTGTTCAACCTGTTCAACGGGATGATGCCCCTCTGGATGTGCCTGGCGTTTATCGGCTTCTTCGTCGTTGCCGCGCTGATGGACCTCTGGCTCTGGCGCGGAATCCGCGGCATGGACCTCAATACGATGGGGGTCGAGGAGGTGGCGCAGCTGGCGCGCTACTACCGCAGCTGGCATCTGCGCTTTCAGGGGATACTCATACCGCTGGCCGTGGTGCTCGTAACGCTTTTCGCTATGGAGGCCATCGCTATAGACGTCAGCCTGCTCTACGGCATCATCGCCGGCGGAATTATCGGGCTCACCTTCGGCCTGGTCATCTGGCTCCGCATGATGAAACAATATAAGGAGTTGATGAGGCAGGAGTAACGCCGGGGAAGGTGGAGTAACGCCGGGGAAATCCTGTGGATTTCTTTCTGAAAAATCAGCGAATAGTATGTAAAAATCCGCGAGTATTCGCGGATTTTGCGTATCTTTGCAAAAATTTTAGAAAGATTTCGTTTCATGGCGACCGAAAATTTTGAAATGGTGGCGAAGACCTTCCAGGGACTGGAAGATGTGCTGGCCGAGGAGCTCCGCAATCTCGGAGCCCTGAATGTCGAACCCGGCAGACGTATGGTGTCGTTCGAGGGGGACCTCGAGATGCTCTACAAGGCCAATCTCTGCTGCCGCACCGCACTGCGTATACTCAAACCGATCTATAAGTTCACCGCCCGCGACACCGACGAGCTCTATGAGTTCACCAAGGAATATGACTGGGGGTCGCTGATGAACCTCAACTCCACTTTCGCAATCGACACTGTGGCTTTCAGCGACGAGTTCTCCCACTCGCGGTTCGTGACCTATCGCGTAAAGGATGCCGTAGTCGACTGGTTCAAAGACCGTTACGGCGAGGACAAGCGCCCGGGCGTACGCCTGCAGGACGCTGATGTGATGATTAACGTACACATCGCCGGCGACCGCGTGACCCTGTCGCTCGATTCCTCCGGCGAGTCGCTCCACAAGCGCGGCTACCGCGTGGCGCAGACCGAAGCCCCCATCAACGAAGTGCTTGCCGCCGGTATTATCCTCAAGAGCGGCTGGCGCGGCGACTGCCCGCTGGTCGACCCGATGTGCGGTTCCGGCACATTCCTGATCGAGGCCGCGCTGATTGCCGCCAACATCAATCCGGGCATCTACCGCCGCCATTTCTCCTTCGAACACTGGCGCGACTTCGACGCCGAGCTGTTCGACCGGCTCTATAACGACGACTCCAACGAGCGGGAGTTCAACTTCAAGATCTACGGCGCCGACATCTCCCCGAAGGCCACCGAAATCGCCGCCCGCAACATCAAGAGCGCCGGTGTCGGCCGCATGATCGAGCTGGAGACCAAGCCGCTGTCGGCCTGGACCGAAGCGCCGGAAGATGGTGTGCTGATCACCAATCCCCCTTACGGCGAGAGAATCTCGGCCGACGACATGGACGGCCTCTATTCGCTTATCGGCCAGAAACTCAAGAATGTATTCAAGGGCTACCACGCCTGGATTATCGGCTACCGCGACGAATATTTCCACCGCATCGGGCTGGCTGCGTCGAACAAGTTCCCGATTCTCAACGGCGCGCTGGAATGTCAGCTCCGCGAATATGTGATTTTCGAGGGTGACTACAAGCACTTCCGCGAGCAGGGGGGACGCCTCCGCGAGTTCGAGGAGAAGAAGGATGAGCGTCTCGAGAACCTCCACGACAAGCGTCAGCGCGACATCCGCCGCGGGTTCCGGCGCGACGACCGCGAGGACAGCCGCCGTCCCGGCGGGAAATTCCGCGGCGCAAAGCAGGGCCCCCGCAAGTTTCGCCGCGAATTCGACGACGAGGAGCGTCCCTTCCGCGAAAAGCGCGCCGAGCGCCGCGAATTCAACGCTTCGGCTCCCCGCAACAAGCTCGAGGAGCGCTATCACCCCGGCCGCTGCTTCGATGACGACCGCCGCCGCTTCGACGGCCGCGACTCCGAAAACCGCGGCTTCGTCGAAAACCGCCCTGAACCCGAAAATCCGCTGGCAAAGCGCCGCAATCCCCAGGCGCTGAAGTCCATCAGCGGCAAGCAGCCCTCCCTCCCGGCCATGCGCTCCCGCAAAGGCTGGCGCAAAGACGAAAACCCCGAATAATCAATCATGAATATCCTTTTGCTCGGGTCCGGCGGCCGCGAATCGGCCCTGGCCTGGAAAATCAGCCGAAGCCCGCTGTGCTCGGCCCTGTATATCGGCCCCGGCAACGGGGGCACCGAAGCCTATGGCGTTAACATTCCCCTGAAGCCCACCGACTTCCCGGCGGTGCTCGCCGCTGTCCGCGACCTGAAAATCGACATGGTGGTCGTCGGCAATGAAGACCCCCTGGTGGCCGGCTTCACCGACTTCCTCCGCACCGAGGCCCCCGAAGTCCTCGTGGTAGGCCCGACACAGGCCGGCGCCCGCCTCGAGGGGAGCAAGGACTTCGCCAAGCAGTTCATGGAGGCCGAAGGGATTCCGACGGCCCGCTACCGCTCCTTCACCGCCGAGACCCTCGAGGAGGGCAAGGCTTTCCTTGAAACCCTCCAGCCCCCCTACGTGCTGAAGGCCGACGGCTTAGCTGCCGGCAAGGGTGTGCTGATTCTCGACAACCTCGAGGAAGCCAAGAAGGAGCTCGCCGAGATGCTCGGCGGCATGTTCGGCCAGTCCTCCGCAACCGTTGTTATCGAGGAATTCCTCAGCGGCATCGAGTGCTCTGTGTTCGTGCTGACCGACGGCAACGGCGGTTACCGCATCCTCCCCGTGGCCAAGGACTACAAGCGCATCCTCGAGGGTGACAAAGGCCCGAACACCGGCGGTATGGGTGCCGTCAGCCCCGTGCCTTTTGCCGATGATGAGTTCATGGCTAAGGTCGAAACCCGCATCGTGCGCCCCACAATCGAGGGACTCCGCCGCCGCGGCATCGACTACAAAGGCTTCATTTTCCTCGGTCTCATCAACGTCAAGGGTGAGCCAATGGTCATCGAATACAACGTGCGCATGGGCGACCCCGAAACTGAGGTGGTGATGCTCCGCATCGCCTCCGACCTTGTGCCGCTGATGGCTGCCGCCGCCGAAGGGAACCTCGGCGACCTGCCGTTAGAGCATGATTCCCGCGCCGCAGCTACCGTGATGCTGGTTTCCGGCGGCTACCCCGGTTCCTACCCCAAGGGGAAGGAGATTACCGGCGCCGACGTCGTCGACCCGAAGGCCGCCGACCCCGAATCAATAATCTTCCATGCCGGAACCGCCCGGAAGGATGGCAAGCTCGTAACCTCCGGCGGCCGCGTTATGGCGGTCAGCTCCTACGGTCCAGACCTCAAGGCTGCTCTGGCCAAGAGCTACGCTCTCATCCCCTCGGTTGACTTCGACGGGAAAACCTTCCGCACCGACATCGGTAACGAATTTATCTGAATCCTCCGCCCGGGCTCCGGCCCGGGATGAAATAGAAGAAACTTGCTCTGCGAACGGGACATAACGAATTTCCTGCATGCCCGCGGGTCGGCGCTGACGATGATGGCGCTGACCTGCGTGTTAGGCGCCGTGGCCCTTCAGCGGGGGGCGATCGTGCACCTCGAAGGGTCGATGGGGATCGGTCTGAACCCGCCCGGGAGCTGGATTTCATCCCCCTGGAAGTCGCTGGCGGCATCGCTCGGCTGCACGGTTATCATCGGGCTGCTGACCATTTACATCAACCGCACCTTCAATGTGCTGCGGTCGCTGACGGCGCTCGTGGCCGGGATGTTCTGCGTGATGCAGACGGCGCTGCCGTCGGTTGTCGGGCAGTTCTACGGCGGCGACCTGATGGGTGTGCTGATGCTGTTCTGCACCGGACTGCTGTTCAGCAGCTACTCCGACCCGATGTCGCAGCGGCGTATCTTCCTGATTTTCTTTCTGATAACTCTCGCCGGTTTCACCGACCTCAGCTTCATGTTCTACCTGCCGGTGTTCCTGATCGGTTGCGTTCAGATGCGTGTTTTCAACCTGAAGACCTTCCTTGCGGCCGGAATGGGGGTGGTTACTGTCCCCTGGATTCTGTTCGGCTTCGGATGGGTTGATCCTTCGCAGCTCCACTGGCCCTCGATTGTGGTAGCGTGGTCGATGTTCGACTCTCCGGAGGTGATCCAGACGCTGCTGGTGACCGGTTTCACACTGATCTGCGCCATCTCGTTCATGGTGGTGAACCTGCTGAAAATCCTCAGCTATAATTCGCGCGTGAGGGCGTACAACGGCTTCCTGACACTGCTGCTCTGCGCCACCGGAGTGTTCATTGTGCTGAATTTCAATAACTTCGCGTTCTATATTCCCCTGCTTAACGCCCTGACGGCCTACCAGATCGCCCACTTCTTCACCTACCGGCGCAACCGCCGCAGCTACATCCCGATTCTTATCCTGATGGCGGTGTATCTGGCCTCGTATGTCTGGGGTGCATTTTGATAAACCATGAAAAAGGTTCTGATTGACAAATTCGTCCCCTTCGAGGGAAATCCTTTCGAGGGAATCGCCGAGGTGCAGCTCCTTGATCCTAAGGAGTTTACCCCCGGGGCGGTGAAGGATGCCGACGCCCTGATCGTCCGCACCCGCACCCGTTGCGACGCGGCGCTCCTCGATGGTTCCAAGGTCTCCATCGTCGCCACCGCCACCATCGGCACCGACCATTTCGACTTCCCGTATCTCAACTCGCGCGGCATAAAGACCGTGTCGGCTCCCGGCTGCAACGCCCCGGCCGTAGCGCAGTATGTCCACGCTTCGATTCTGCATCTCGGACTCGGTCAGCCCGGAATGTGCCTTGGAATCGTCGGCCTCGGGCATGTCGGCTCGATTGTTGCCTCCTGGGCGCGGAGCATGGGGATGGAGGTGCTCGCCTGCGACCCTCCCCGCGCCGCCCGCGAGCATGGCTGGAACCCGGAGGCTCCCCTCACCGAGGGGGATATACCCTTTGTCAGCCTCGGGGATATAGGCCGGAAAGCCGACGTGGTTACTTTCCACACCCCGCTGACCCGTACGGGCGACTGTCCGACTTTCCATCTGCTCGACCGTGATTTTCTGGAGATTGCTCCTAAAGCGTTGATAATCAACGCTGCCCGCGGGCCGGTGGCTGACACTGCCGATCTCATCGCAGCCATCCGCCGGGGCCGGATCGACAAAGCTGCTATCGACTGCTGGGAGGGTGAACCCCGGATTTCCACCGAACTGATGGACCTCGCGGTCATCGCTACTCCGCACATCGCCGGCTACTCCCGCGAGGGGAAAGCGCGCGCCACGGCCATCTCCTTCAACGCCGTGCTCGAACATTTCGGTTCCGACAGGCGTATCAATCCCGGGGTACCGATGGTTGCGCCGGCGGCTGTCACCCGTGAGGCGGTCCTGAAATCCTACGACCCGATTGCCGACTCGCTTCCCCTCCGTCGCGACCCCCTGAACTTCGAGATCCTCCGCAACACCTATCCGCTTCGCAAGGAGGTTTATATGGACTGAGGCGATTTAAACTTCGCGAGCTTAATCCCCGCGATTTAAGGTTTTGATTATGAGTTACTCCTTCGATAAGAAATTTGTGATTACCGTCGGGCGGCAGTTCGGCTCCGGCGGCCGCGAGCTTGCCCGTAAGCTCGCCGATGCTTTCGGCATCGAGTATTACGACAAGGAACTGCTGCTCGAGGCCGGGCGCCATGCGGGCGTCGACCCGGGATTTTTCGAGCGCAGCGACGAGCGTTTCCCGACCCTCTCGGGGAGCGGTATCTCCTTCAACATGGGTATGACGGCGCTCCCCTGGTACACCCCCTCCTCGATTTCCGAGGAGTCGATTTACCGCGACATGTCGGACGTAATCAAAAAACTCGCCGACCGCAGCTCCTGTGTAATCGTTGGCCGTTCAGCGGATTATGTGCTGCGCGATCACCCCGTCCCCTCGATCAATATTTTCCTCCACGCTACCCCCGAGGATTGTGCGCGTCGCATTATGAAGCGTCAGCCGGAGCTGAACATCTCGCAGGCCAAGGCCCTCGCCGAGAAGAACAACCGCCTCCGCGCTAACTATTACAACTTCTACACCGACAAGCGCTGGGGCGCCGCCGCCAGCTATGACCTCTGCCTGAGTTCCTCCGACCTGCCGATGGACGCCCTCGTCGACGTCATCGCCACCTACGTGAAGCACCGCCTGGAGGATTGACCTGCGCCGGACCTGCTTTGCGGCGTCATATGCGATACATTCCTGCGTGCGAACACACATTCCTGCATGCGAACACACATTCCTGCATGCGAACATATAAAATTAGCCCTCTGCCGAATTTCGGCAGGGGGCAAATTTTAATATCGTAATGTAACCGGTTTTTTTGTATAGTGATGTCGATCGGTTACGTTGGTATTGTCATGTCAACGGTTACTTGAGGGTCTGTTTGGAGAACTGGAAGATGACGTCGGCTTTGTCGAGGGAGAGGCGCGTCATGGCCGGGCGGCCGATGTAGGGGGTGACGGACGAGATGTAGGTGGTGCCGCTGGAATAGTAGCTGCTGCCGATGGTTTCGGTGGTCAGTTCAACCGGGGTGATGGTGAAGGTGATGTCCTTCGGGTCGACCTCCGCGCGCGTCGTGCCGTTGTATTTCTCATACATATCGAGGAAATACTGGCGCATCGACGAGAAGTTGTAACACTTGTCGGCAGAGCTGTAAGTGGCTATGAATGAGGTCTTGTCGTCGGTCAGCTCGTTGTTCAGGAAGAAATCATCTTTCTTGGAGCTGAGAATCAGCAGCACGTTCTGCGGCGGCTCGATGCCGTAGGCGTTGGCGATTCTCTCGGCAGGAATCTTCATGGTCAGGGAGTTGACCACCGAGAGGGTGCCGCGGTTGGTGTTGTAATAGTCGATGACGTCGGCCAGCGGGAAGGTGATTTCGATGTCGCGCCCCACGGGAGCCACGATGATTTTCTCGCCGGCGTCAATGTCGGCCTGGAGTTTGGGGTCGATGCTGAAGTCGATGTTGCTGTTGGAGATGACCTCGGGGGTCACGGCGAAGTAGTTGCCTTCGAAGCGGTTGACCTTCTGCTTGCCCTCGGAGTCGGTGGTGATGGTGTGGTAGTAGATCACCATCAGGGTGCGCTGAATCTGAGTCACGCGCCCTTCGCCGAAGGTGTTGCGGACGTAGATGCCGGGGAAATATTTGGCGAAGTTCTTGGGGTAGGCGTAAGCCTCGGGGTTGTCGAGGTACAGCTGGAAGAGGTCACGGCCTAACTTCAGGGGGAGGTCGATGGTGATTTCGCGGTAGTTGAGCGCCCGGATGGAGTCGTTCTCACCCATGGCGTTGCCCACATAGATTCCGGAAGCCAGAGGGGCGGAGTTGACGTCGCAGTACTCGGTGGGATCGAAGGTGGAGTAAATCGGGGTGGGGAGCTGCTTGTTGAGCAGGAACACCTCGAGCCCCATAGGCATGATGGAGTCGCCGACGAACGAACCGTTCATGTAGGCCAGAAACAGCTTCATGGAGTCGATGTCGTTGACGGTGATATCCTCGGTGGCGAGCTTCGAGGCGGGCATGAACTGGCAGACGAAATCGGAGGAGAACTGGCCGTAGCCGTCGGCGTCGATCCGGCCCAGCAGCTGGGTGATGGTGCGGGATTCGATGCGCTCGTTGTCGACCGTGTGGCCCTGGATGGCGAATTCGTCGTGGATGATTACCTGCGATTCCTCCTGGATCAGCGAGGAGCCGATGCCGGTGGTGGTGTCGGTGCAGGCCGAAAAGCCTGCGATGAGAGCTATTGCGGCGAAAAGGCCGGTGATGAAGGATTTATTCATTGTCGGGAAGGAGGGAGTTGTAAAATTCCACGTAGGGGGCGGCGTCGAGGTCGGCGGCTTCGCCCTGATATTCCAGGACGGGCTTGCCGAGCTCCCGGGCGTAGTCGAGGAGTTCCTGGGGAACCTCCTTCGAGGCCTGGATGATGCCGTCGGAGTAGGCGATTGCCAGTTTGTTGAGCGCCAGCCAGTCAACGGGACCTTCGCCGAGCGGTTTGAGGTCCTCGGGGGTGAAGCCGTCGAGGGCGAGCTTCTCGGCGAAGCGGGGGTTGAGGGTGCCGGGAAATTTGTCGTCGAACAGGGAGCAGACCACGGGGCAGTTGCCGACGGTGGGATCGTCGGCGTAGGTGCGCTTGAGGTAGATGGGGCTAAGGGCCGAAATCCAGCCGGAGCAGTGGATGATGGCGGGCTCCCAGCGCAGCTTCTTGGCGGTTTCGATGACGCCGCGGGTGAAGAACATCAGGCGCTCGTCGTTGTCGGCGGGCACTTCGCGGATTTCGATGTCGTTGACGGCGTGGTGCTGGAAATAGTCGTCGGAGTCAATGAAGTACACCTGCATGCGGGCCGACTGGAGGGTAGCCACCTTAATGATCAGAGGATGGTCGGTGTCGTCAATCACCACGTTTGCACCGGAGAGACGGATCACTTCATGGAGCTGGTTGCGGCGCTCGTTGATGCAGCCGTATTTGGGCATGAAAGCGCGCGCTTCGAAGCCTTTGTCCTGCACTTTCTGGGGCAGCGTTTTCCCGAGTTGGCCCATGGGCGATTCGTGGAGGTAGGGGGTGATTTCCTGCGAGATGTAGAGAATTTTCTTTTTTGTATTCATTGATTTCAGACGATGGAGGGACTGATTATGATACAATCCGATTGCAAAGTTACGAATTTTTTTTGAAACTTCGGGTGGAATTTCGGGATTTCGGAGCAAATTGCTAACTTTGCAGTCTGAAAGAGGCCGATTTACGGCTTTTTTCCGTAAATTTGCCGGTGAATGGGGCCGCTCAGGCGCCCTTCGTCCCGTGGCTTCAGTCATTCAACCGAGGTGTAACCAATCATATATACAAGATATGAGAACAAACAAGATATACCGGATTTTAGCGCTGCTGCTCGTGGCGCTGCTGTTCCCTCTGGGGAGTTCAGCCCAGGGCTTCGGCGGCTCGCAGATGGTCGACCCGATTGCCTGGAGTGTGACGGTGGAGGACAACGGTCCCGACGCCGCAACCATTACCTTGCATGCCGCCATCGAAGGTGGCTGGCACCTCTACGGTCTGGACATCCCTGACGACGGCCCGACCCCGACCAGCATCACGTTCAGCTACCCCGACGGCGTGACCGCCGACGGTCCCCTCACCCCCTCGCGCAAGCCGATCGAGAAGTACGACGAGATTTTCTCGCTGAACCTCTCGTGGTGGGAGAACTCCGTGGCCTTCAGCCAGAAAGTGAAGATTTCCGACACCAAGACCCACAGTGTCGGGGTTGAAGTCACTTTCCAGGCCTGCTCCGACCAGGCCTGCGTACCTCCGAAGACCGTCAGTCTCGACGCTTCGGTCGGCACCGGTCCGGTTGTCGCCGCCACGGCTGCCGCCGACACCGCGGTGGCTGAAATCCGGGAGGTTGTGGCCGAGCCGGCCGCAACGGAGCATCCCGACTGGTGGGCGCCAGTGACCGATGTTCCGGGCGAGGAGGGGGAGCAGGAGCCGGTGAGCGCCTCACCCTGGTGGGTGATTTTCCTATGGGGCTTCGGCGGCGGTCTGCTGGCGCTGCTGACCCCCTGCGTATGGCCCCTTATCCCTATGACTGTCAGCTTCTTCCTGAAGAAGAGCGGCAGCCGCAGCAAGTCGGTGCGCGATGCCGTGATCTATGGTCTGAGCATCATTGTGATTTATCTGACCCTCGGCCTGCTGATCACCGGCATTTTCGGTGCCAGCAAACTTAACGAGCTGAGCACCAACGCTATATTCAACATCTGCTTCTTCCTGCTCTTAGTGCTGTTCGGCGTCAGCTTCCTCGGCGGCTTCGACATCACGCTCCCCTCGAAGTGGAGCAACTCGGCCGACTCCCGGGCCAGCCGCGCCTCCGGTCTGGTGAGCATCTTCTTCATGGCCTTCACCCTGGCCCTCGTGAGCTTCTCCTGCACCGGCCCGATTATCGGCACACTGCTTGTGGAGGCCGCCTCGATGGGCTCGATGACCGGCCCGGCCATCGGCATGGGTGGCTTCGCCATCGCCCTTGCGCTCCCGTTCTCGATCTTCGCGCTGTTCCCCTCCTGGCTCAAGGAGATGCCCCGCTCGGGTGGCTGGCTCAACTCCGTGAAGGTTGTGCTTGGCTTCCTGGAGCTCGCCCTGTCGCTGAAGTTCCTGTCCGTCGCCGACTTGGCTTACGGCTGGGGCATCCTCGACCGCGAGGTGTTCATCTGCCTCTGGGTAGTGATTTTCGCCATGCTCGGTTTCTATCTGTTGGGTAAAATCAAGTTCAGCCACGACGGCGACGTGCCGTTCGTGTCGCTGCCGCGCTTCTTCCTGTCGCTCTGCTCGCTGAGCTTCGCGCTGTATCTGATTCCCGGTCTGTGGGGCGCCCCGCTGAAGGGGGTAAGTGCTTTTGTGCCACCGCTCTACACTCAGGATTTCTCGCTCTACGCCGGCGGAACCTTCGAGCACTTCGATGATTACGACGAGGCGATGGAATACTCTGCCGAGGCCCGTCGCCCTGTGCTCGTGGATTTCTCGGGCTACGGCTGCGTGAACTGCCGCAAGATGGAGGGTGCCGTGTTCGACACCCCCGAAGTCAGCCGCATCATCAAGGAGAATTTCGTGCTCGTTACCCTTATGGTCGACGACAAGACTAAACTTTCGAAGCCGATTGAAGTCCAAGAAAACGGAAAGGATGTTACGCTGAACACCGTCGGCGACAAGTGGAGCTTCCTCCAGCGCCACAAGTTCGGCGCCAATTCGCAGCCCTACTACGTGATGCTCGGCGCCGACGGCCAGCCTCTGGCCGGTCCCTACTTCTACGACGAGGATGTGGACAAGTTCGTGGAATGGCTCCACAAAGGTATGTCAAATTTCGCAAAACAAAATGACTGACTATAAGAAACATACGCGCCAGGAGAAGCTCGAGGCCTTCGGCCGGATTCTCGATGTGCTCGACACCCTGCGCGTGAAGTGTCCCTGGGATGCCAAGCAGACCAACGAGTCGCTCCGCCCCAACACTGTGGAGGAGGTCTACGAGCTCTGCGAGGCCCTCATCAACGAGGACAACGCCGAAATCCGCAAGGAGCTCGGCGACGTCCTGCTCCATGTGCTTTTCTACGCCAAAATCGGCGAGGAGAAGGGGGCTTTCGACGTCGCAGACGTCTGCGACGCCCTGGCCGAGAAACTTATCTACCGTCACCCTCACATCTACGGCCACGTCCAGGCCGACAATGCCGAGCAGGTGATGATGAACTGGGAACAGCTGAAGCTCAAGGAGAAAGGGGGCAACCGTTCGGTGCTCGCCGGTGTTCCCGCCGCGCTGCCGGCCCTGAACAAGGCTTACCGCATCCAGGAGAAGGCCTCCAACGCCGGTTTCGACTGGGAGGAACCTGCCCAGGTCTGGGACAAGGTGAAGGAGGAGATCGCCGAATTCTCCGCCGAGGCTCAGCGGATTGCCGAACTCCCCGTTTCGGTGGCTCCGAAGGAGGAGATCGACGCCGCCCGGGCCGCCCTCGAGGACGAGATGGGCGATGTGTTCTTCTCGCTGGTCAATGCCGCGCGTCTCTATAAGGTAATCCCCGAAAACGCCCTGGAGAAGACAAACAAAAAGTTCATCCGCCGGTTTAATTATATGGAAAAGGTTGCCGGAGAGGCCGGAACGCCCCTCAGCACCCTGTCGCTGGCTCAGATGGAAGCCCTGTGGCAGGAGGCCAAAACCAAAGCCTGAACCCCTAAACTCCTCCACCCCTCCACTCCTCCACTCCTCAGCTCCTCAACTCCTCAACTCCTCAACTCCTCAACTCTTAAACTCCTCAACTCTCATGTATAAATCATTGAAACTTGTCGCAGCTCTGCTGCTCTGCGCAGGTCCCGCCCTGCTCTCTCCCGCCCCCTCCGTCGCGCAGGTTAACCAGCTCGACGCTGAATTCAACGTTATCCCCGACAAGTTTGTGCTCGTTGACAGCGGCATACGCCTGACGGTATGTCTGGTTGCCATCCCCAATACCTCGCAGTGCATCGACTCCGTGGACCTGCAGGTCGGCACTCAGAAATATCCCGCCACCGACATCGACCCCATCGACTTCAAGCGCGCCTTCCAGTTCGAGGAAACCGGCGTGCAGGTGCTTGAGATTGATTTCCCCTACAAGAAGAAACTCCCCAAAGGTTCCACTCTGATTTTCCATACACCCAAAGGGGACGTCAAAGCTCCGGCCCGCCAGTAAGCGGTAATTGGTTTATTGACCCTGACGAATGATTGTCTGCATCACCGAGAAACCCGATGTCGCCAAGGATATTGCCGCCGTCCTGGGAGCCTCCAAAAAGGAAAATGGCTTCTGGGAGGGTAACGGCTATCAGGTGACGTGGACCTACGGCCATCTCTGCACCCTCAAGGAGCCGAACGACTATTCCGACTACTGGAAGCGTTGGTCGCTCGGCGCGCTGCCGATGATTCCGCCGAAGTTCGGTATCAAGATGATTCCCAACACCCTCTACGAGAGGCAGTTCCGCGTAATCGAAACTCTCTTCCACAACGCCGATGAGATTATAAACTGCGGCGATGCCGGCCAGGAGGGTGAGCTGATTCAGCGGTGGGTGATGCAGAAAGCCGGGGTCACCTGCCCGGTGAAGCGTCTGTGGATCTCCTCGCTGACCGACCAGGCTATCCGTAAGGGGTTCGAGGACCTCCGCCCCTCGGCGGATTACGACAATCTTTACTTTGCCGGGCTGTCGCGCGCCATCGGCGACTGGATTCTGGGGATGAACGCCACGCGGCTCTACACCCTGAAGTATTCCTCGCCCGGAAATGTGCTCTCCGTGGGACGTGTGCAGACCCCGACGCTCGCGCTGGTGGTGCAGCGTCATTTCGAAATCACGAATTTCAAGCCCGAGGATTTCTGGGAACTGAAAACCGTCTGCCGCGGCGCCACGTTCAACGCCACCTCCGGTCGCTTCAAGGATGAAAAGAAAGCGCAGGAGGCTCTGGAGAAAATCCGGCCGCTGCCGCTGACCATCACCTCCGTCGAGGAGAAGGGCGGACGCGAGGCGCCCCCGCGTCTGTTCGACCTGACTTCGCTCCAGGTGGAGTGCAACCGTCAGTGGGGCTGGACCGCCGACGAGACCCTGAAGCTGATTCAGAGTCTCTACGAGAACAAGGTCACCACCTATCCGCGTGTCGACACCACCTATCTTTCCGATGATATCTATCCTACGGTGCCCGGAATTCTCAGGGCTATGACCCCCTACGCGCCGCTGACGGCGCCGCTGTTAGCTCTGCCCCGCCTCCCGAAGTCAAAGAAGGTGTTCGACAGCTCCAAGGTCACTGACCACCATGCCATCATCCCCACGGGGCAGTCCCCCGAGCGGCTTGTCGGCAATCAGCGGCTGATGTATCATCTGATTGCCAGGCGTTTTATCGCCGCGTTTTATCCCGACTGCGAATTCCAGCAGACCACCGTTCTGGCCGACGCCGGCGGTGTCGGTTTCAAGGCTTCCGGCAAGGTGATCACTTCGCCGGGATGGCGCGCGATTTACACCAAGCCGGAGGAGATCGGCCAGCAGCCGAAGGACGACGATCAGGGGATTCTCCCGAAGTTCGAGAAGGGGGAAAGCAACCCCCACGAGCCTTCGCTGGTCAAGAAAACCACTCAGCCCCCTAAGTATTATAATGAGGGTACGCTCCTGCGCGCCATGGAGTCGGCCGGCAAGACGGTCGACGACGAGGCCCTGCGCGAGGCGATGAAGGAGAACGGCATCGGGCGCCCGTCGACCCGTGCGGCAATCATCGAGACTCTTTTCAAGCGCCATTATATATGTAGGAAGGGGAAATCCATCATGGCTTCGCAGGCCGGTATCGACCTGATTGCCACCATCCACGAGGAGCTGCTGAAATCCGCCAAGCTCACCGGTATCTGGGAAAACAAGCTGCGCCGGATTGAGCGCGGCGACTATTCACCCGCGGAGTTCATAAATGAACTGAAGGAGCAGATCAACCGGATTGTCCTCGAAGTTCTCAGCGACAACTCCGCCCGCCAGATCAACACCGGTCAGCAGCCGGGGGCAGCCGCCGCGGCTGCCGGTTCGGGTGCTCCCAAGCCGAAATCCCCGGCTGGCGGCGCCGCTGCTTCGGCTTCCCCCGGCGCTACTGCTGCTTCCGGCGCTGCCGGTTCCCCCTCCTCCTCCGCTTCGGCTTCCCCCGCTGCTGCGGGTGCTGATGACGCTGCCAAACCAAAGGCTCCGCGCCGCCCGGCAATCCGCAAGTTCGAGCAAATCGTCTGCCCCCTCTGCGGCAAGGGGCATCTGTTGAAGGGACACACCGCCTACGGCTGTTCGGAATTCCGTGCAGGCTGTTCGCTCCGCCTCCCCTTTGAGGAATACTCCGCCGACCTCACCCCCGGCAAGCTCGCCGCCAAGCTCCGCAAAGCCTTCAGCCAGCCCTGAACCCCTATTTTGGGGCGGTTTTAACGGTTTTTTAACAAAATATTTGCTTGTTTGGGAAAAAGTTGGTAATTTTGTCGCATGAAACGTAATTTTGCTGCGGCTATTGCCGCTTCTGTAGCTCTGGCCGGGATGGCTGAGGGCTACCAGGTAAATACTTTCAGCGCAAAACAAGAGGGCATGGGCCATGTAGGTGTGGCCATGAAACTCGGTGCCGAAAGTAATATCTTCAACCCCGGCGCTCTCGCTTTCTCCGACAAGACCCTCGAGGTTTCCGCTGCAATGAGCGCTATCAAATCCTCTGTGACCGCTACTGTCGACAATGTCGACTACTCTTCTTCCAACAAGGTTTCCACACCTATGAATGTATCGGCTGCCTTCCGTGTGTATGACAATTTCTACGCCGGTGTCAGCTTCTTCACCCCCTACGGGTCCTCAATCGACTGGGGCAAATCGTGGCCCGGCGCCGTGCTGAGTCAGTCGGTCGACCTCAAGATTTTCACTGTGCAGCCCACGCTCTCCTACCGTCCGCTGAAGAACCTCTCTTTCGGCGCCGGTCTTATGATTTCCTGGGGTAACGTCGACCTGAACAAGGCGCTGGTCTCCTCCACTTCGATGGACCACCTGATCAATCTGATGAATCTCCCCGCGCAGCTTCAGGGGCAGCCCGGCCAGTATCAGCCCTACGGCGCGAATCCCCCTGCCTCCGTCAACCTCAAGGGTGACTCCGAACTTGTCCTCGGCGTCAACCTCGGCGTTCTCTGGGAGGTCAACGACAAGGTTTCGCTCGGCGCTTCGTTCCGCTCGAAGATGGAGATGCACGTTACGGCCGGCGACGCTGCCGTCAGCTACTACAACGACCAGGCCCAGAGTATCCTCGGCCAGTATATCGATGCGCTCAACTACGCCAACTTCGACGCCTCGATGCCCGCTCCCTATGTGCTGACCGCAGGTGTTGCATGGAAGCCGATTCCCCGCCTGACTCTCGCCGCTGATTTCCAGCTCACCGGCTGGAAGACCTACAAGCAGCTCGACATCGCTTTCCCCAGCCTCTCCGACGAGCAGCAGGCCCAGTTCAACCAGCACCTGACCAAGAACTACCACAATTCGATGACCTACCATCTCGGCGGTGAGTTCGCCATGACCGACCGTCTGGACCTGCGTGCCGGTCTGATGATCGACCAGAGCCCCTGCGACGAGGATTTCTATAACCCTGAAACCCCGGGAATGACCAAAATCGAGCCTTCCGTCGGTTTCTCGTTCCGGCCGGTCAAGGGCCTCTCGATTGACGTGGCCTTCATGTATGTTCACGGCTGCGGCAGCACCGGCACAGGCCGTTACGATGACTTCCTGGCCACCCCCTATAATGCCGCCCGCGCCCAGTATCTTCCCCTGCTCCAGCAGGCCGGTCTGGCAGACCGCTTCCCCGAGCTTCCGCAGGTAGGCTCCATGACCGCCGACTACAAGCTCCACGCCGTCATCCCCGCCATCGGCCTCTCCTACTCCTTCTGATAGCCCCCTCCGGGGGCTACACCCCGGGGGCAAGCCCCCGGAACAGTAACAAAAAAGCCACTGCCCCCCGCAATCCCAAAATTAGCTATCCGATGGCTAAAAATCGCTCTTCGATAGCCCAAATAGCTATCCGATAGCCCTAAATGGCTCTTCGATAGCCCACAATGGCTCTTCGATAGCCCCAAAATAGCTCTTCGAGAACCCAAATTAGGTATTCGATATCAAAAAATTAGCTCCCCGGCAGCAGGCTGGAGAGCTAATTTTTTTTGCGGAGGGGGCAGGGGGCGCTGCAGCTTGCGCAGCCGCCGCCCGGCTTGGCGCGGTTTCGGATGATGTGGCGCACCACCGCGATGGCGGCCACCACAAGAACCGCCCCAACGCAAATCCATTGAATCAATTCGCTTTTGAGCATAAAATGCGCATAAAAGGGGGTGGATAATTCAGTAAAATCCGGGAATCAAAGACCGGAATTCAGTAAAGGCCGGGCAGCAAAGGCCGGTATTAAGTAAAAGCCGCAGGCTTTTACAACAGTTGCGGAAACCTGCGGTTTCCGCTTAAAATCGGAATCAAAACCGGAGGGCGGGGGCCAGAGCCCGGGCGGGGGGCTTGGGGGAGCGGCCGGGGATCAGAAGCGGAGGCCGGCGGCGGCGACAAGGGCGCGGTCGGTGGCGATGGTGGAGCCGACGGTGGTCAGGAGGTCGCCGGTGATGCCGCCGTTGATGCCCACGCGGATGGCTTCGATCTGGGCGTCGCGGCTCAGGCGCTTGCGGCCGCCGGCGAAGCGCAGCTGCACCGTCGGGTGAACCAGGCGGAAGATGGCGACGGTGTCGACAATGTCATCCTCCGAAATCGGCGCGGTCCCTTCGAGCGGTGTCCCGGGGATCGGGGAGAGGACATTGATGGGTATGGAGTCGGGCTCGGCTTCGCGGAGCGTGAGGGCGAATTCCACGCGCTGGCGGAGCGTTTCGCCCATGCCGATGATGCCGCCGGAGCATATTTCCATGCCTAACTCGCGCGCTGCGCGGATGGTGGCGAGTTTGTCGACGATGGTGTGGGTGGTGCAGAGTGTCGCGAAGTGCGACGGGGCGGTTTCGAGATTGCAGTGATAGCGACGGACGCCGGCGTCGCGGAGTTTTTTCAGCTCCTCGGGGCCGATCAGGCCGAGCGAGGCGCAGGTCTGGATACCGGTGGTTTCGCGGGCTTCGCGCAGCAGGGCGCAGATGCTGTCGAGGGCTTTGCCGGTGACCTTGCGGCCGCTGGCTACCAGCGAGAAGCGGTGCACGCCTTTTTCGGCGTTATTCCGCGCCGCGGCCATGCACTCGTCGTGGTCCACGAGGTCGTAGGTTTCGCAATGTGTGGGGTAATGGGCCGACTGGGCGCACCATTTGCAGTTCTCGGGGCAGCGGCCCGAGCGGGCGTTGACGATGGAACAGGAGTCGAACTGCAGGGAGTTGAATTTGCGGGTGACGGCGGCTGCGGCGTCGCGCAGCGCCTGACGTGCCGAGGGGTCAGCCTCAAGGATTTCGGCGATTTCGTATGATTCGTTGGCCGTGAGCTGGCCTCCGCTGAGGATTTTGTCGCGGAATTCTGTAATGCGTTCTGAAACAGTCATAGATTACTGGCCGAGTACGCGACGGGCGCCGAGGAAGCGCTGGGCGTAATAGGGAGCCGAGATGTTGTCGATTTTGATGCCGCCGCGGGCTGCATGGATGAAGGTGATTTCACCGCTGACGGGGTCGGCGTCAACCACGAGGCCTACATGGCCGACGGTGCGGGAGCGGGAGGAGCGGCCGGTGAAGAACAGCAGGTCGCCGGGCTGCACTTCGTCGCGGCTGATTTTCTTGCCCTGGCTGTACTGCACTTTGGAGGAGGGGGAGAGTTCGATGCCGAACTGGCTGAATACGTATGATGTGAACCCGGAGCAGTCGAAGCCTTTGGGGGAGCGGCCGCCGTGAACGTAGCGGACACCCATGAATTTGCGGGCGAAGCCGAGCATATCCTCCACCATGGCGAAGTCAACGCCATCGTCGGTGATGTCGCTGAAGATTTCCATGCCTGCGGCGGGAACGATTTCGTAGGGGTTGGTTTTGGAGACAGAGGCGAGGTTCATTTCGTCGGCGTCCTGAGCCTGCTGGGCGGCGACGTGAGCGGGTGTGCTGGAGTTTTTCGTGGCATGCTTCTTAGCGGCCGACATCGGGAGGACGGCGGCGATAAGCAACATGATTATTATGGTAAGTTTGTTGGACATCACTGTGAATAATGTAAGCGCCAGATTAAGGTGGAATATCAGAAAGGGGGAGATTGGCGCGGTAGCAAACAACTTTTGCCAGGCAGAAATCGCGTAAAGCACTTCTACTGAAAAGTTGCACAAAGTTAGTGATTTTCAGCCGTAAAGACAAGAAAATCTGCCCCAATAAACCTAATTTTATGTTAATATAATATAATTCCCCGCGAAACTGCACACTCCTCCGCGCCAGTGTGCAAAAAAAATCAGCAGCCAATGCGCAAAAAAAATTCCAAGCCAATGCGCAAAAAACTCCAAGCCAATTTGAAAAAAATCGGCAACCCGCGAGCGGGCTGCCGATTATGGGATGATTAGTCCGGCGCGGGCTTATGATAGTTAGTCCGGCGCGGCCTGATTGGGTTGTCGGGTATTAGCCGAGGTAGGGACCGAAGCGGTTGTCCTGGGGTTCAGACTTCTGGCAGTACCATACGATGAGGATGATAGCGCCAACCAGAGGGATGAGACCGAGGAACCACCATCCGCCGGCGCGGCCGGTGTCGTGGAGACGGCGCCATGCAACTGCCAGGTTGGGGATGATGAATGCCAGAGTTACAAGCCAGCCGATGATGGGAACCCATCCGATAACGAGACTGATGAGGAAGGTGAAGAGCCACCACCACCAGAATTCGGCGCGGGTTGCGCGGCCCGAGAAGGTAGCGTACTTGCTGAAGCAGGTTTTGATTGCTTCGCCGAAGCCCATGGCGGGAGCTTCAGCTACGTAGCCGGGCTGGCAGTAGCCCTGCTGCTGATAATCCTGCTGCTGATAGGGCTGCTGCTGATAAGGCTGCTGATAACCCTGCTGCTGATAGGGCTGCTGATAACCCTGCTGCTGGTAAGGCTGCTGCTGATACTGCTGCTGGCCCTGCCAATCCTGTTGGGGCTGACCCTGCCAGCCCTGCTGATTGTTGTCCATCTTTGAAATGTGTTATGAGTGAAAATGATTGTTTGCCCCTTGAATGAGGGAGAGATTTTAGTATGAAATGCGATATCTGACAATTGTTAAAAGAAAGATTTGCACAATTGTGTGTGCAAATATATAAATTTTTATTCTTTGAAACAAATAATTTTGGCATTATTATACGTTAATATATTGAAGAGAACTATTCATCTGTTTATTTATGCGATTTTCGAGGATGATTCGGCCGGTGTTAGCCGGATTCAGTATATTTTGCACAATGGCTGCAACCGTCAGGGCTGCAGACACACCCAGAGAGTATCCTACCGGGCAGTCGGTGGGGCTGGTGCTATCGGGCGGCGGCGCCAAGGGTATCGCGCATATCGGTGTGATTCAGGCACTTGAGGAAAACAATATCCCGATTGATTACGTCGCCGGAACCTCGATGGGCGCCATCGTCGGCGGTCTGTATGCCGCGGGTTATACCCCCGCCGAGATGATCGAAATGATTCTCTCCCCGGGGTTCGCCGACTGGTCGACGGGCACCGTAAATCCCAATCTCACCTATTATTTCATGAAGCGCGAGAAGTCGCCGGCGTTCGCCAATATCAGTGTGAATCTTTCGCGCAAGGACTCCCTCGACATGGCCGCGCAGCTGCTGCCGCAGAGCCTGATTTCGCCGCTCCCGATGAACTTCGCCTATATGGACCTGTTCGCGGCCTACACGGCGCAGTGCGGCGGCAATTTCGACAACCTTTTCGTGCCGTTCCGTTGCGTTACATCCGACGTTGTGGCCAAGCACAAGATTGTCTGTCGGTCGGGCCACCTGAGTGACGCTATCCGTGCGTCGATGACCTTCCCGCCTGTGTTCCAGCCGATTAAGATCGACGGAGTATACTGCTACGACGGCGGTATTTACGATAATTTCCCGGTGGATGTGATGCGCGAGGACTTCGCGCCGGACTTCATCTTAGGCATCGACGTACATTCCGAGGAGGAGCCGACCTCCAACGGCATCATCACGCAGCTCGAGAACATGATTATCCAGAACAACGACTACGACGTGCCGGCCGACGAGGGTATGCGCATCCATGTCGACGTCAGTCAGTTCTCCCTCCTGGATTTCGCCAAAGCAAAGGAAATCAGCGAGATAGGCTATCACCGCGCATTGGAGATGATGGACTCGCTGAAGAGCCGTGTTACGGCCCGCATCCCGGCAGAGACCCGCAACCTGCGCCGTGCGGTGTTCAAGTCCAAGACACCATACGTAAGGTTCGATTCGGTGGACGTCACCGGCGGCACGCCGCAGCAAAACGAATATCTGGCCCGGCTGTTCAAGCCGGCGAAGCTCGACACGTTCGGCATCGAGCGGGCGCGGATGGCATATTACAGCGCCATATCGCCGGGGCGTCTGCGCGACCTGTTCCCGCAGGCCGACTACGACCCGCAGTCGGGGCTCTTCACCCTCAGTCTGGAGGCTACGCCGAAGAGCAATTTCTCGCTCGGCGCCGGCGGATATCTCTCATCCTCAATTAATTCCACGATTTTCGTGTCGGCCGACTACTCCGGTATGTCGTTCCGCTCGACGGACCTGAGTCTCCGCGGCTGGATCGGACAGAACTACATGGCGGCGCAGTTCCGCGGCCGTCTGTATATGCCGACCACGCTCCCCTCGGCGTTCGAACTCGAGGGTACATATTACCGCCAGAAGTTCTACGAGAGCGACAAACTCTTCTACGAGGATAACTCCCCGGCGTTCATCACCACTTACGAGGGCTTCGGCCGCCTGAACTACGCCTGGGCGGTGACCCGTGCGGGGAAGGCCTCGGTGGGAGTCGGCGGCGGTCAGAGCCGCAACAATTTCTATTCGTCGGTCTACGGGGATTTCAGTGCCTCGGGCCGCGAATGCACATATATGACTCTCGGGCAGGCTATCGGGCGACTGGAATTCGACAATCTCGACAATCCCAACTTCCCCTCGGCGGGATATGATATGCACCTGACGGTCATGGGGGTTATCGGAAAATACCGTTTCCGCCGCAACGCTCCCGACGGCGCGAGGGCGCAGAGCAGCAAACATCAGCGGTGGATGCAGGCGGAGTTTTACGGCCAGAAATATTTCCAGGCGTCGAAGACTTTCTCGCTGGGGATGACGTGGAATGTGCTGGTGAGCACGCGTAAGTTGCTGAATACCTATTATGCTTCGGTGGTGAACGCTCCTGGATTTGCGCCGACCCCGGCCACACAGGGGGTGTTCAACCAGCGTTTTCACGCGAATTCGTTTGCAGTGGTCGGACTGACGCCGATCTGGATGCCTATGCAGAGGGCGCAGGTTCGCTTGTCGGCAAATATGTTCATGCCGTTCCGGCGGATTGAGATGGCCGAGGACGGCATCGGCGCGCGGCATGGCCGCTGGTTCCGGAATCCGGAATTTGTCGGTGAGCTTGACCTGGTTTACAACCTGCCGTTTGCCTCGATCTGCGGATATGTGAATTATCTGAGCTATCCCCGTCATAACTGGAATCTTGGCCTCAGTTTCGGTCTCTTCTTCCATGCCGGCCAGTTCCTGCGATAGAATCCGCCGAAAGTCACATCGCTATGGCTGAATAAAGTTTCGGTGATTCATAAAAATGATAAAATAAAAATATTGTGTACACTTTTGTGTACACAGATTTGTTATTGTGGTGGAAAACCATTACCTTTGTACCGAATCAACAAAAAAGATATGGAAGCACTATCAGTAAGGGATTACCGCAACAATCTCGCGGCGTCGTTCGACAGAGCCGCCAAGGGCGAACGCGTTATTATTCGCAGAAAGAACCAGATCTACGCTCTGATCAGAGTGGGTAATGAGGACCTGACCATAACTCCGGCATTGCAGAAGCGCATTGATGAGGCGGAGATGGCTTGTCGTGAGGGGCGCTGTGTATCCTGCAGCACCGAAGAAGAACTTGATGCATTTTTCAATTCCTTGTGATGTATACAATTAAATTTGACGACCACGTTGTCAAGGTCATGGGGAAATGGAAAAAGTCCAATCCGAATCTTTTTAAGAAATTAGAAAAGATAGTCAAAGCTATAGCAGAAGATCCCCGACACGGCATAGGCCATCCGGAACCAATGATCGGAGGTGGCGATATCACTTACTCCAGGCATATATCAGCACATGACAGAATCATTTACAATATACATGACGAAGAGGTGTATGTTGTGGTCGTGGAGCTGGAAGGGCATTACAATGACAAATAGGGGTTGGCCGTAGGTCTCTCTCCGCTGTTGCGGCGGGGATTATTCGGATTCGGCGGGGCGGGGAAGCTGGTAGGCGCCGATGGTCGGGGTCGGGAGACGCTGGGCGCCGAGGCGGTCGGTTTCGGCACCGGGGAGGAGGAGCTCGGCTGAGCCGGCGTTGAGCGAGGGGGATTCGGCGCCGACGGTGTAGTCGAAGATGTAGTTGTTGCGGTCGACGTTGAAGAGGGGATCCTGGGCCCATACGCAGTGGATGAAGTTGTCGTCGTCGGTGCCCTGGGCTTTCAGCAGGCAGTAGCGTAGGGTGACGTCGAGGCCGGTGAGGTCGCCGTGCGAGATGTCGGCGTTGTGGCCGTAGATGATGGTGTTGGTGATGTCGGCCTTGAGCCAGGGGAGCTCGGCGTCGTCGGGGTTATTGGCTTCGGTGTTCTTCGGGTCGACGTGCAGGAGCTGTATGGCGGGGCCTCCGATTGCCGAGAAGAGATAGTAATTGGCTAATGTACACTGGTTTATGAGGTGTTCGGAACCTTCGAGCAGGAGCTGCCCTGAGGCGGCTTCCGAGAATTCGCAGCCGATGGCCACGAGCGCCGAGTGGCGCGCCTCGACGAGGTAGCCCTTGGAATTGCGGACCACGGAATTGTAGATCCTTAGGGCTGGAGCATCCTGCGTGCCCCCGATGCGGTCGAGAATCAGGCCCCATTCGGGGTTGCGGATGGAGGCGTAGGAGATGGTGTTGTTGCGGGAGGTGGAGGCGAAATATATGCCGCCCCACTGGCCTGACATCACCTCGTAGGGAATCTGGGCGGCGACGTAGCCGGTGCGGTGGCCGGTGATTTCTACGGGTTTCTCCTGAGTGCCGGCGATGTTGAGCGTGCCGCGGACGATGATTTCCGAGGCGTTGTGCATCAGGAGCTTAGTCCCGGCGGGGATGGTCAGGGTAGCCCCCTCCTCCACGACGATTGAGTCCCGGACGAGGTAGGGGATGGCGGCGTCGAGGGTGGTGTTGACCGCAAAACGGGTATCGCCGCTCAGGCGCATGACATCCTGACCCTGCGCCTTGACGGGAAGGGAGGAGGTGACGCCGTTGACGCGGAAATTCAGGTGGGTGAGGACTTCGACGGGGAGCGCCGAGCCGTTTTCGGGGAGGGTGACCTCCACGAATACGAAGATGGAGTCGTTGGGACGCACCTCGACGTTTGAGAAGCGGCTGCCCGACATGCCGTCGACGTTGATGCGGAAGGCGTCGGAGGGGTCCTCGCTGAACTCGATGTCGCTGATATTCATTATCTTGTCGTGGCGGTTATAAACCACGAAGCGATGTGTCGGCGAGGGGGCCTGGGTGAAGAGCTGCCCCATGCGTAGGGTGTCGGTGGAGAACTCCGGCTGGTCGGCCGGGGAGGTGGAAACCCCGTCTTCGATGCAGGAGGTCAGTCCCGCCGAGGCGACCACTGCGGCCAGGAGGAGAGCGAAAAATATCTGGAGATGTTTCATCGGAGAAATCATTGTTAATCTTATTATTAACGCTCCGATTCCCCGAATATTGCATAATATAAGTTAATACAAAAAACGGGACCGCCCGGAACCGGATGAAACAAAAAAACGGGACCGCCCGGATGGGCGGCCCCGCTTAGGGGTTTAGACTGAACCCGGGCCTGAAAATCAGGTTAGGGGTTCAGCGGAAGTGTGGGGCTGATTAGCCGTTAACTTTCTTCATGTGGGCGATGAGGTCGAGAACCTTGTTGGAGTAGCCGATCTCATTGTCATACCAGCTGACAACCTTAACGAAGGTGGGGGTCAGGTATACACCGGCGTTGGCGTCGAAGATGGAGGTGCGGGTATCGCCGAGGAAGTCGGAGGATACAACGGAGTCTTCGGTGTAGCCGAGTACGCCCTTGAGTTCGCCTTCGGCAGCTTCCTTCATGGCAGCGCAGATTTCTTCCTTGGTGGCAGCCTTCTTCAGGTTGACGGTGAGGTCAACTACGGAAACGTCGAGGGTGGGGACACGCATGGAGATACCGGTGAGTTTGCCGTTGAGTTCGGGGATCACCTTACCTACAGCCTTGGCAGCGCCGGTGGAGGAGGGGATGATGTTGCCGGAAGCAGCGCGGCCGCCGCGCCAGTCCTTCATGGAGGGACCGTCAACGGTCTTCTGGGTAGCGGTGGTGGAGTGAACGGTGGTCATAAGACCGGTCTCGATGCCGAACTTGTCGTTGAGGACCTTGGCGATGGGGGCGAGGCAGTTGGTGGTGCAGGAAGCGTTGGAAACGAACTGCTGGCCAGCGTAGGTGTTTTCGTTAACACCGCATACGAACATGGGGGTGTCGTCCTTGGAAGGAGCGGACATAACGACGTATTTAGCGCCGGCTTCGATGTGGCCCTGAGCCTTTTCCTTGGTGAGGAAGAGACCGGTGGACTCAACTACGTATTCGGCACCCTTTTCGCCCCAAGCGATTTCTTTGGGGTCGCGGCAAGCGGAAACCTTGATTTCCTTGCCGTTTACGATGAGGAGGGATTTCTCGAGGTCGTAGTCAACGGTGCCGTCGAACTTGCCGTGCATGGTGTCATACTTGAGCATGTAAGCCATGTAGTCAACGGGAAGAAGGTCGTTGATAGCAACAACTTCGATGTCGTCGCGCTTGGTGGAAGCACGGAAGACGAAACGGCCGATACGGCCGAAGCCGTTAATACCTATTTTAGTCATAGTTTGGTTGATGTTAAAAGATAACTATTTGGTAAATTGATATTTGTTAGGTGTGTCGGAGCGCCGGGCGGGGCTGTCGGGGCTTGCTGCCGGGGGCGCCGGAGAGGGGTTGCGGAGGGAGTATCGGAGAGGGTACTTCTACCGCGCTGCAAAGTTAGCAAAATTTTCGCTAAAGCAATAGAAAAAATGTCGAAAAATGCGCTCTTTAAAGAAAATTAAAGAAAAATTTCCTTATTTAGCGGGCGGCGGGGCCGGCTCATGGGCCTTGTAGGTTATTTGCGGGGCGCCTGAAGGTTATTTGCGGCGGTATGTTGCGAAGCGGTAGCGGAGATTTGTGGATACATCCGCTACAAAGTCGTCGCCGGTGGAGGGGGAGGCCAGGGCAGCGTTCGGATCTGCGGTGGCTTCCTGGCCTGCGGTGGCTTCGAGCCGGAAATCGGCGGGGATGGCGGGGAAATGGGCGTCGGCGTCGGGGGTGA